>JAYVVA010000077.1:0-3830 GCA_043787435.1 Sphingomonadales bacterium
GCGGTGTCGGCGGCGCTGACCGACGCCCGCGCAGGATTTGGCTATGGTGCGCTCGCAGCCGGTGCTGATATTGTCATTGCCGAAGCGCTGTTGGCGGCCGGGGCTGAACTCCATGTGGTTCTGCCAACAGCTGTTGAAACCTTTGTCGCTCAATCGGTAGCCCCCTATGGCGCGGCATGGGAGACACGCTTTCGGCACTGCCTCGCTGAAGCTTCCAGTCTGCACGAGGCAACCAGCGTGACTGGCGGCTATGAGCCACTGGCGACCCAGCTCGCTGCCGATATTGCGATGGGGGCGGCCGTGCTCAATGCACGACAGCTGCAAAGCGTCGCTGTCCAGCTGCTCGTGGTAGACGACGGCCCGGGCCCCTTCGGCGACGGCCGGGAGACAGCGCGCGACGGCATGCGCTGGCAAGCAGGGGGACGGCTACAGACGGTTCTGGTTGTCCCGCGAAGCGCACCGGTCCTTGCCTCGGGACAATGCAAGCCTGAAGGGCGACCAGACCGTCGTCTCGCGGCGATGTTGCATATTGCCTTTGACGGGATCGACGCCCTCGACGAGGGCGCTTTTGCAGACGCGCTCGATGCCGTGATCGTACCGTTTCGCCGTTCGGTGGGCAGCAGCGGTGTCACGCCCGATCTGACTCTGCCCACCGGGAATGCGCGCATCGTCGCCTTTGCCACGCCCGAGGCCGCATGGGCTTATGCGCGTATGCTGATTGCGCAATCTGCCCAGCCTTATCCGTTGCGAATTGCGGGGCATTATACGCTAGCGCACTGGCTCGCCGACCCCGCCGCACTGGTCGGACGGGGCGTCGCTGAATTGGGTCAGATCGCTACCACTGCCATGCCCGGAGCTGTGACGGTCAGTGAAGCATTTGCGACGGCATTGATGGCAGCGCCGGGTACCCTGCCCGATGCCGAACCGGTCGGTGAAGCGGGCTCGGTCCGGCTGTTTGGTCTCGCCGACCGCGCGCCAGATCAGTAAATCAGTTCCTGGAGCCGATGCGGCGCGACCACGGTCAATGCTTCAGCAGTGCGTCGAACGATGCCCCGCTTTTCGAGCACACTGATCGTCCGTGACACGGTTTCGCGGGTCGTCTGAACCGTACGCGCCAGTTCGGCCAGAATCGGGGCAGGGGTAATCGTCATCGCGCCGCCGGCGCGCGCCTCGCGCAAAAGCTCGGCATGGACGCGCCCGACCGCCGATAGCGTTGCGCCCTCGACCAGCCGCCGCGTTGCCATTCCCAGCCGCGCGACCAGCAGGCGCGAGACGGCCATCGCGATACAGGCATGGGTGGACATCAACGCCACGAACGCCGACGTCACAAAGCTGCCTGCTCCCACCGGCTCGACGGCCACGATCTCGCCCTCGGACGGGCTCTCGTCGATCAGGCTCCCCTCTCCCATGAGATCGCCGACCGCAAAATCCTGAACCAGCACAACACGGCCGTCGACGCCATAGGCTAGCATCCGGGCTCGGCCCGAAATCAGCAGCAGGATCGCGTCCAGATCATCCCCTTCTGCAATGATCGTCGCGCGGTGGGGCCACGATCGGTAGCGAGCCTGTTGTACCACGACAGCAGCCAGCGGCGCATCGCACCCAAAGGTCGCGGACACAATCTCAAGCGCAGTGTCGGGGAGCGTATCGACCACGGCAAGACCATAGCTGCCAAAGCCGGTGTCAGCCAACAACATTGTGCGGCATGTCGCGATTGCGAAACCGGGCTCAGACGTGCCATATCCAGAGTTGCGAGGAGAGAGACAATGGCGACTGCCCTTAAAACCGCCCCCATGACCGACGTAGAATGGGCCGCCCGGCAACAGCTTGCGGCTTGTTACCGCGTGTTTGCCATGATGGGTTGGGACGAGATGATCTTCAATCACATCACGGTAAAACTGGACGTGCCGGGCGCATTCCTGATCAACCCCTATGGTATGCATTTCAGCGAAGTGACGGCGTCATCGCTGGTCAAGGTCGACATCGACGGCAACAAGCTCGACATCGATAACCCATGGCACGTCAACCGTGCCGGGTTCGTCCAGCACAGCCTGTTTCATCGCGAACTCCCGGACGCGCATTGCATCATTCACACGCACACAACCGCGACCGTTGCTGTGTGCAGCCTCGACGGCGGCTTGCAGCCAATCAATTTCTACGCCTGCAATATGATGGGACAGCTGGCCTATCACGACTTCGAAGGGGTAACGGTGCGCGACGAGGAGGGCCCAGCGCTGCTCAATAGCCTCGGCAACAAACGGATCATGATGCTACGCAACCACGGCCCCATTGTGATGGGCAAGACCGTGCCCGATGCCTTCATCAAATACTGGGTGCTCCAGCGTGCGTGCGAACACCAGGTTGCGACGCTGTCGATGGGCAAGCCCATCCCTGTCGCTGCCGAAGTGATCGCCGTGCATCAGCGCGACATAGGGCAGACGTCGATCCCCGGTGGATCGGGTGCGGCTGAATTCGCTGCGATGGTGCGCAAGGTGGACAAGCTCGACCCGAGCTGGCGTGACTGAGTTGCCGGAAGGGTTCGATATTTCCCGCCAATGACTGCGCTCATCGTGAATGATCAGCCGATCAATTACCGGATGGACCCGGCGACGCCATTGTTGTGGGCATTGCGTGACGCATCCAACCTGACCGGGACCAAATACGGGTGCGGCACAGGCGATTGCGGGGCCTGCACGGTCGATATCGACGGACGCGCGGTGCGCAGCTGCACGGTAACGCTGGCGCAAGTCGAGGGTAGCTTTGTGACAACGATTGAGGCCCTTTCACGCGATCGCAGCCATCCCGTGCAGCAAGCCTGGGTTGCCGAGCAGGTGCCACAGTGTGGATACTGCCAACCCGGCATGATCATGGCGGTTTCAATTCTGCTAAAGACCAATAACCGACCGTCCGACGCCGACATCGATGCAGCGATCACCAACATCTGCCGTTGCGGGACATACACCCGAATCCGGCGCGCGATTCACCGTGCGGCGGCAGCCGTTCGGGGTGAGGAGGTAATCGTCGCTGCCCCGCCGCCCGGCATCGATCCGCACGACGCGGCGCGGCGCGTGCCTGCGCTTACACCGCCACCCGGGCGCTAATTCCTTTCAGCCAGATTAAGCATCGGGCCAGCCTGCGTTCAGCACGACTCGGCAACACATATGTTATGGTACGCAGCGACAATTGTGCACGCACGCCCCACGGAATGAAGATCATGACAAAGACATTCGCGATTGCTGCATTGCTGGCAGCGACTGCCTTTACGCCGGCTCTGGCGCTGGATTCGCCGCATGAAAGCCGTCAGTTTGCTGAGCGGACAACCGCGGCCGAACCGACGCCCATGCGTGCCCAGCTGCAGTTCGCCCAGAATGACCGGCAGGATCGCGGCCCTCGGGCACAGGGTCGTGGTGACGGCGGCCAAGGTCGGGCGCAGGCGCCCGCAGTGCAGGCGCGGCCACCGGCGGCCCAGGCCCCGCAGCAAGCTGCACGCGTGCAGCAGCGCTGGAACCGCGGCGATATTGGTGGCAACCCCAACTGGCCGACCCATGTCCGCAGCGACGGCGGGGTGCTTGTCCAGAACGGCCAGCAGAGCTGGTCCCGCCCGGCACCCCCGGTAAACGTGGCGCCCGCTCAGGCACAGTACCAGCGTAACTGGCAGGCGAGCCAGAACCGTCGCGACAATTGGCGCAATAACAACGGCAACGGCGGTGTTGTCGCGCATCGGCAGGACGATCGCAGCTGGAACGGTAATGGTCGGAACGAAAGCTGGCACAACGACGGGCGCAACGACCGGCGCAGCAATTGGCAAAACCAGTATCGCGACTTTAACC
>JAYVVA010000078.1:0-5585 GCA_043787435.1 Sphingomonadales bacterium
CGCGCGCGCGCGCGCGCGCGCGACGTCGGAAGTGATTTGGGGCATCCGCTCTGCGGCCGTGCCCGGTCGCGGCGAATATGGGAAGACGTGAGCGAACACGATATCGCACGCATCGAGAATAGTCAGGCTTTCCTCATGCATCTCGGGACTCTCGGTTGGGAACCCGGCAATTAGATCCGCGCCGACAGCTATCTCCGGGCGCGCCTTCCTGAGACGGGCAACCAGTTGAATAGCCTGTTGGGGTGAATGGCGGCGCTTCATACGTTTCAGGATCAATGGGTCCCCTGACTGCAACGAGAGATGAACGTGCGGCATGACGCGCGGTTCATCCGCGATGAGAGCGAACAAGGCGTCGTCAATCTCAGCTGGGTCGAGTGACGACAGCCGAAGGCGGGGAAGGGAAGGCACATCGCGTAGGATTTTTCGAACCAGTTGGGCGAGTGAAGGACGGTAGCTTGTAAGGTCAACGCCGGTAAGGACGACTTCGCGCTGTCCTTGCGCCACTCGGGCCGCGATAGCATCGACAATGGCCTGTGGATCGAGCGACCGGCTTTCGCCGCGCGCCAAGGTGGTCACACAAAACGTGCATTCATGGTCGCAGCCATTCTGGACTTCGACAAAAGCGCGGGCGTGGCCATCAGCCGTGAGCGCCGGGCGAGCGTCTCGCAGTGCCGTTTTCTCCACGACTTCAGTCACTTCGGACATTGCCGCAAATGCAGGACCGTCCGTGGTAACGCCGCACCCCGTCACGATAATCCGCGCGTCAGGCCGACGTCGTCCCGCGCGACGGATCGCCTGTCGAGCCTGGCGTACGGCTTCGCTGGTCACCGCACAGGTGTTGACAACAATAGTGTCGTTGGTCGCGACTAGGGTGCGCGCGATCGATGCGCCCTCTGCGATGTTTAAACGGCACCCGAAATCGATCACTTCCACACTCATAGGGGAAAGCTGTCCCAGTCGATTTCGCCGCTGAACACGTGCGTGGCCGGACCTGTCATCCGGATCGATTCTCCGGGCGCCCAGGCAATGCGCAGCGTGCCGCCCGCCATGACAACGTCGACTGGCGATAAAACCCGCTTCGATCGGATCGCAGCGATCGCTGTCGCACATGCGCCGGTCCCACACGCGCGCGTAAGGCCTGCGCCGCGCTCCCACGTTCGCAGCGCGACGCTTCCGTCGACCTGAACTGCCGCGACGTTGACATTAACCCTTTCGGGAAAAAGCGGATCCCGCTCGATCTGAGGGCCAAGCAGCGCCAGATCGATGGCCTGCGCGTCCTCGACAAAAAACACGACATGCGGATTTCCGACATTCACGGCTGCTGGATCGGTCAGTGTGTCCCAGCCGACAGGAATATTTGCCGTATCCATGCCGTAAGCGAGAGGGATGTCCTGCCACGCAAAGGCCGGCGGTTGCAGCTCAGCGGTCGCACCGGCGCCATCGGGGGCAATGGTCACCATTCCGCCTCGTGTTTCGAGAACCGCCCTGCCGATCAGGACAGCCGCGGCGCGATAGGCATTGCCGCATGCCTCGGCTTGCCCACCGTCGGCATTCCAGATGCGCATTGCAGCGTCGGCTGTCTCGCTTGGCTCGAGCAGGATTAATTGATCGAAGCCGATGCCTGTGTGACGGTCAGCAATTGCGCATGCACGCGCAGCCGACATCGCCACCGGCGCCGCGCGTGCGTCGATGACGACAAAATCGTTTCCCAGTCCATGCATCTTGTGAAAGCGGGCCATGATGGCCGCGATCTAGGGACGAGCGAGCATCAAGTCCATCAGGCGGTGCGGCGCAGCGTTTCTGCAGCTACGGGCAACACGTCCGAAGAGGGCTCGACGGCAACGGGGTCGGATGTGCGTGCGTAGGGTAGAAGGTTGCGTTCGGCGAGCAATGTGCGCGTCTGGGAAATGGATGTTGGACGACCGTAAAGCCAGCCCTGACCCTTGTGGCAGCCGAGCTGGCGCAGGCGTTCCTCGATCGCCACATCTTCGATACCTTCGGCGGTCACAGGCAAGCTCAAGCTTTCGCCCAGGCGTGTGATCGCGTTCACGATCGCGGCACTTTCGGGGTTGTCGAGGATGGAAGTCACGAAACTCTTATCGATCTTGATCCGGTCGAACGGGAGCGCACGCAGGTGAGCGAGCGACGAGTAGCCCGTGCCGAAATCGTCGAGCGACAGTCGGATGCCCTGATTCTTCAGGCTGCCCACAATTGACTGTGCCAGCGCCAGATTTTCGAACAGTGAGGTCTCAGTGATTTCCACTTCGAGCCGGTTTGCCGGAAAGCCGGTTTCGGTCAGCAACTTCACGATCTTTTGCGCAAGCCATGGATCTTTCAGCTGCATCGGCGAAATATTGACCGACAGCGTCAACGCCTGGTCCCAGTTGCGGGCCTCAAACAGCGCCATGCGCATGACCGTGAGCGAGAGGTCGGCAATCATGCCGGTCTCTTCGGCAATCGGTATGAACAGCTCGGGGGAGACGAGCCCTTTCGTCGGGTGCTCCCACCGAGCCAGCATCTCGAAACCATGCAACCGTCCGGTCGTCAGATCGATCTGCTGTTCGAAATAGGGAACGAATTCACCGGCGGGTATGCCGCGCCGCATGCTGTCTTCGAGTTCGTTACGCGCTTGAAGTTCGCGCTCCATCGAGGCGTCGAACCAGCTGTGGCGGTTGCGGCCCTGATGCTTGGCGGCATACATCGCGATGTCGGCGCGGCGCATCAACGCATCGACATTGGTGCAGTCCGACTCCGATCGCGCGATTCCGCAAGACACCGAGATATGCGCATGGATGCCATCGACATCGAAAGGCTGCGCCAATCGCGAAACAATGGCCTGAGCAATGCGCTCCACCACGTCGGGATAAGCATGATCAAAGGCAAACAGGCAGGCAAACTCGTCGCCGCCCAAACGTGCCGAGATTGCCGAGGGAGGAATCAAGCCGGCGATCTCCGATGCAACAGCCTTCAACAGCGCGTCGCCAATGGCATGGCCATGGACATCGTTGACGTTCTTGAAATGGTCGAGATCGAGCATTAGAAGCGCAACGGCTTTCTGTCGCCGAAACGCACGCTGAATGAGCTGCGTTCCTTCTTCGGTAACGGCGCGGCGATTGTAAAACCCAGTGAGTGGATCGCGCGACGCCAGCAGGCTGGCGCGTTGCTCGGCAACTTTTCGTTCGTCGATCTCGTTCGTCAAATCGCGATATCGCCGCCACCCGAACAGGATTAGCGCAATATTGAGCAGCACAGCCACGCCGAGCAGTCGGTCACTTCCGCCGCTCACGCTCAGCGACATGCCTATCACACTTGATAAAAGCCTACCGCTGGTTCCCACGAAAAGCGCAATCGAGACCAGCACGATTGTGCCCGTCAAAATGTCGTTGCGTGCGTTGACCGTCCTCGAACGGGCGGTGGTCTTCTCGGTCACGGACTGCCCCTGCTGCGTACGTTGAACGTGGGTTGTAACGGTCGCGCATGAAAAAGCTGTAAACAACGTTGTGAACAATAAGCCTGGAAACAATACGCGTTGACGCCGGTACAGGCTGCGACTACTCCATGGCGGGCATCGGTAAGCGATGATCATGTGCACCAAGGTGCGCGCCAGCCGGCGAGGTTTCGTCCGCTGGCGTTTTTTTGCATGTGCAAAGATTGGGAGTAAAAGTCACTTGTTCGACACGCTGAGCGATCGCCTCGGGAGCGTCTTCGACCGGTTGAAGGGTAGAGGTGCGCTGACCGAAGCGGACGTGCGCGCAGCGATGCGTGAAGTGCGTGTCGCGCTGCTGGAGGCCGATGTCGCGCTGGCCGTAGCGCGCTCGTTCGTCGATAGTATCACGGACAAGGCCGTTGGCCAAAATGTGCTGCGCTCTGTGACGCCAGGGCAGCAAGTCGTCAAGATCGTAAACGACGCGCTGACCGAGATGTTGGGCGCCGAGGCATCCGATCTCAATCTCGACGTCGCCCCGCCCGCGATTATCATGATGGTCGGGCTACAAGGGTCGGGCAAGACCACGACTTCGGCCAAGATCGCCAAGCGGTTGACCGAAAAGAACCGCAAGAAAGTGTTGATGGCGTCGCTAGACGTCAACCGCCCGGCCGCTCAGGAACAGCTTGCAGTGCTCGGCGCTCAAGCGGGTGTGGCAACTTTGCCGATCATGACGGGCCAGCAGCCCGTAGACATCGCCAGGCGCGCGCTGACGGCCGCCAAGTTGCAGGGTTATGATGTCCTGATCCTCGATACCGCCGGTCGTCTTCATGTCGATCCTGCGTTGATGGACGAGATGCTTGCCGTATCGCAAGTGGCTGCGCCAACCGAGACACTGCTCGTCGTGGATAGCCTGACTGGGCAAGATGCAGTCAACGTCGCCAAGAGTTTCTCCGATCAGGTGCTGCTGACCGGCATCGTGTTGACGCGGATGGACGGCGACGCCCGCGGTGGCGCTGCGCTGTCGATGCGCGCGGTCACGGGCAAGCCTATCAAGTTCGTCGGGACTGGCGAAAAGCTCGACGGTCTTGAGCTGTTCCACCCGAGCCGCGTCGCAGGCCGCATTTTAGGTATGGGTGACGTCGTTTCGCTTGTCGAACGTGCCGCCGAAAGCATTCAGGTCGAAGACGCCGAAGCGCTCGCGGCCAAGATGCAAAAAGGCCAGTTCGACATGAACGACCTGCGCATGCAATTGAAGCAGATGCAGAATATGGGCGGCTTGGGTGCGCTCGCCGGTATGATTCCGGGGATGAAAAAAGCGCAAGCGGTAATGGCGTCCGGCGCCGTTAGCGACAAAACGCTCGTTCATATGGACGCGATCATTGGCTCGATGACGCCAAAAGAACGTGCCAAGCCGGAACTGTTGCAGGCGAAGCGCAAGATCCGCATAGCCAAGGGGTCGGGTCTCACTGTGCAGGAGGTCAACAAGCTCCTCAAGATGCACCAGGAAATGGCGACTGCCATGAAAAAACTCAAAAAAATGGGCGGTATGAAGGCGCTCATGGGGATGATGGGCGGTGGCGCGGGCGGCCTTGGCGGCATGTTCGGCGGTGGTGGAATGCCGCCCGGTTTCAAAAAATAGCTTCAACCAGATAATCAGATCAACGAAGGAAGTAAGACAATGGCAGTTTCAATTCGTCTCTCGCGTGGTGGCTCGAAGAAGCGGCCCTATTATCGCATCGTCGTTGCCGACGCACGTAGCCCGCGCGATGGCAATTTTATCGAGCGTCTGGGTAGCTACAACCCGTTGCTCGCCAAGGACGACGCCAACCGCGTCGTGCTGAACGTGGAGCGCGCCAAGCATTGGCTGAGCGTCGGCGCACAACCGACTGACCGGGTGGCTCGCTTCCTCGACGTCGCTGGTGTCCGTGAGCGTGCTGCGCGGAATAACCCGACCAAGGGCAAGCCCGGCGAAAAGGCGCTTGAGCGCGTCGAAGAGCAGGAAAAGAAGGCGGCTGAAGCTGCACAGGCCGCCGCAGCAGCTGCCGCCTTGCCGGCGCCCGAGCCCGAGCCCGTCGTCGAGCCAGCAGCGGTTGTCGAAGCTCAAGTTGAAGCGCCGGTCGCTGAACCTGCACCCGCGGCTGCCGACGCCGCGCCCGAA
>JAYVVA010000079.1:0-6503 GCA_043787435.1 Sphingomonadales bacterium
CAGTCGGCCAGCGCGCATACCGAGCTATGGTGGCGCGCGCATGCCGCTGTCGACGCGGCTGGCCGAGCGTGTGCGCCACTTGCTGCACGATCGGCTCGACTGGCCCCGTTTTCCAGCCGACGTGCGCGAATGGCTGGAGATGCAGGTGCAACGCTCGCGACTGCCTGCGCCAGGTGAGCTGCTGGTTGAAACATTTCCGCGCGACGGCAAGTTCTACATGGTCGCCTATCCCTTCGAGGGGTGGAATGCGCATCAGTCACTGGGAATGCTCTTAACGAGCCGGATGGAGCGACTGGGTCTGAAACCGCTCGGATTTGTAGCGAACGACTATGCGCTGGCCACCTTTTCGCTCGAGCCGGTCATTGATCCGCGACCGTTGTTCTCGGCCGATATCTTGCGAGATGAGTTCAATGATTGGGTGCAGGGATCCCACCTCCTGAAACGCGCGTTCCGCGAAGTGGCGGTGATCGGTGGCCTCGTCGAGCGCCAGCATCCCGGGAAGCGGAAGACCGGTAAACAGGTAACTTTTTCGACCGATTTGATCTACGACGTGCTGCGCCGATATGAACCTGACCATTTGTTGTTGAAGGCGGCCTGGGACGACGCCCGCACAAAGATGACCGATGTCGGTCGATTGGCTGCGCTGCTGGACCGGGCCGAAGGTGCCATCCTCCACGTCGACGTGCCGCGGGTGACGCCGCTGGCCGTGCCGGTGCTCGTCATGATCGGGCGCGAAAGTGTGCCGCAAGGAAGTGCAGACGATGCCTTGCTGATCGAAGCCGATGCGCTTGCCAGAGAAGCGATGTCAACGTGACTGCGCTGCTCCGGCAGAGCCGGGGCAGCGCAGTTATCTTATTCGCCTGGTGCAAGATTGACCGCGGCATGTTTGCCACGGCGATCAACCTCGAGTTCGAACGACAAGCGATCACCTTCGTTCAACGTGCTCATACCAGCGCGTTCGACCGCCGAGATATGAACGAATGCATCGGGCTGACCGTCGTCGCGCTGAATGAAGCCAAAGCCTTTCATCGCGTTGAAGAACTTTACGGTGCCGCTGGCCTTTTCACCGGTCAACGTCCGCTGGGGAGCGCCACCGCCACCGCCACCGCCACCACCGCCATAGCCACCGCCAGCAGGGGCGCCACGCGGGGCGGCGTCGCGGTCGCGCGGCGGGGCACGATCAGTGACGGGCATCGGCTCGCCGTCGATTTTCAGTTCGGTCGCCGATATGCGACCCCCACGGTCGACAAGTGTGAAGCCCATTGGCTGACCTTCGGCGAGTCCTACGAGACCGGCCTGTTCAACAGAGGAAATGTGGACGAACACATCCTCGCCGCCGTCATCGCGGACGACGAATCCAAAACCTTTCTGCGCATTAAAGAATTTGACGACACCAGTGCCTTCGCCGACGACCTGCGCGGGCATGCCGCCGCGCGGCGCGCCGCCGCCGCCGGCAAAGCCGCCGCCACCGCCTGCGCCACCGCTGCGAAACCCGCCGCCACCGCCGCTGCCAGCACCGCCGCCGCCGAAGCGGTCACCGCCACCGCTACCAGCACCGCCGCCACCAAAGCGGTCACTGCCGCCGCCATAAGTGCTGCTGCCGCCGCCGAAATTGTCATCACCGAACTTATCGCGTCCGCGCCCGCCGCGGTCACCGCGGCGTCCCTTGTCGAAACTCATGCCTAGATCCGTATTCCTGTAACTCGCCCGCCTGTCTGATCACGAAAAATCCATGCCCAGGACGACGAGCACGGCGTTTTCGGGCGCGAATCGCTTTGCGCCACGATGCTCCCTTAATGCAAAATTGCCCGGGCTGCGAGCGGTTTCAACCGTTTCGGTTCGCGGCCGGATCCGAAACGGTTCCGGATTGGGCAGCCGCGTTCTTTTAAGCTCCACCGCGGCGGCAGGATCAACCCGGCGCGTCGATCAGGACAAGCGCGCGCACCACGAGAAACGAAGTGACAATAAGAGTTGTTACGTTGGCGACCCGGAAGACGTCGCCTCCTGCGTCTGGATCAAATTTGAGGGCAATCCGTGCGTCGCTCGGTTTGCGAGCATTGTCTTGCCACGCCTAGACAAGCTTCTTCGAGATCGAGGCGACGAACAACCAGCCACGAGGGCAACGCCGCTGGACAGCGCGCGACAGGTAAGCAGCGTGACATTGGTCGGCGGATTGCCGTCGCAATCTCGCGACAGCATGGCGGCGGCGGCCAGCCGCCCCGCTTTGCGACGCACAGAACTTGCAGCGAACCGCTTGGCAATGCAATGCCGTCCGCAGTTACACCGGAGAGTTTGCTTGACTGTTTATCTGCACGAAGAAGATCTGCCTGCTGGTGTACTCCGCTTGGGGCCCGTCGCTATCGATACCGAGACGATGGGGCTGCACCCGGGTCGCGACCGACTGTGTCTGGTGCAGATTTCTGACGGGCAGGGCGACGAACATCTCGTGCGCTTTGCGGCCGACAGCGATTATGCCGCGCCGAACCTGCGCGCGGTCCTCACGGATCCGGCACGGCTTAAGCTCTATCACTTCGCTCGGTTTGATCTCGCGTCGATCGAAGCATATCTCGGCATCGTCGCTGGCCCTGCCTATTGCACCAAGATCGCGTCCCGGCTCGTGCGCACCTACACCGACAGGCATGGCCTGAAGGAAATCGTCCGCGAATTGCTTGGCACGGAATTGTCCAAGGCTCAGCAGTCATCGGATTGGGGATCCCCCCTGCTGACCGACGCGCAAAAGGAATATGCTGCGTCTGATGTGCGCTATCTCCATCGGTTGCGCGACGAGCTCGACGTGCGTCTGGCGCGCGAGGGTCGTACCGCCTTGGCGCAGGCCTGTTTCGACTTCTTGCCGCATCGTGCGCGGCTTGATCTGGCGGGATGGCCGGAAGTTGATATTTTCGCGCATGTCTGATGCCGCGGGTCTCGAGCGCGATCGACGGCTGCTTTGGGCGCGTCCCGGCAGCAGCCACGACCGTAATGTCAGGATTGCGCGCGTTGCGCTGCCTGCATTTGTCGGCGCGTTGGCGGCAATCCTGGGGATTACACCGCTGACCCAGCGGGCCGAAGTCAGTTTTGTCCTGTCAAAGGACCGCGTCGCGATGGCGAAAGAACGCATGCGCGTGACGCAGGCGCAATATCGGGGGCAGGACGACAAGGGCCAGGGTTTTGTTCTGAACGCAGGTACAGCGGTTCAGGAGACGTCGAAAGTTCCTGTTGTCGAACTCGGCAACCTGTCGGCGGAACTGGCCAGCGCGACGGGCCTGGCCAGGATCGTTGCGCCGCAGGCGCGTTACAACCTTGATTCAGAAAAGCTCGATGTGAACGGCCCGCTGACCTACCAGTCGGCGGACGGCTACAAACTTTCGACCAGCAATGTCAGCGCCGACCTCCACACACGCCTCTTGTCGAGCACGTCGCCGGTTGCCGGACAAATGCCGCTCGGTACATTCAGCGCCGGAAACATCAGGGCGGACCTCGGTATGCGCACGGTGACGCTCGGTGGCCGCGCGCGCTTGCATATCGTCCAAGGCGCGGTCAGAGCACACAGATGATGTCGAAAGCGCTGTTCGCCCTCGCCGTTCTGGCGACCGCTCCTGTGGAGGGACAGGCGCTCAAGAATCACAACTCCAACGCTCCGGTCGATTTCGAGGCAGATCGGATCGAAGTGCAGGACCGCGCTGATCGTGCAGTGCTTGCGGGGAATGTGAAGGTTCGTCAGGGCAACCTCGCGCTTGACGCGGCCCGCCTGACGGTTTCCTACACCGGCGCGATAACATCGGGAAACCCGACCGTGCAGCGCCTCGACGCCTCGGGCGGCGTCACCGTGCGCAGCCCGAGTGAAACCGCAAGCGGCGAATTTGCGAGCTACGATCTCAACCGTCGTCTGATCACGATGATTGGCGGCGTGACGCTCAACCAGGGATCGAATGTTTTGCACGGCGGACGGCTGGTCATCGATCTCAACAGCGGTCGGTCGATAGTCGATGGCCGCTCTTCGACCAGCGCCCCGGGCGTAATCGGCGGTACGGGCGGGCGGGTCACGGGCCGCTTCAGCGTCCCTCAACACAACAACTGACCGTCTTTCCATGTTACGCGCATGCAATTAGCTTGCCAATTGCGGCAATCGTAACCTTCCTTTAACCACAGGCTGCGAGCTGATGGAACTGTAATGTCCGACGTTGCCACCCTCGACCGGCCCGCAAGCGGCCTTCATCCCGGCAGCAGCGGCGCGGGTCTGGAGGTCGTTTCGATCGCCAAGTCTTACGACCGGCGTGTCGTGCTGTCGGACGTCTCGCTTTCGGTCGGGCCTGGCGAAGTGCTGGGTTTGCTTGGCCCCAACGGTGCCGGCAAGACGACCTGCTTCTATTCGATCATGGGGCTGGTAAAACCCGACTCGGGACGCGTGATGCTCGACGGCGTCGAGATTTCCGGACTCCCCATGTACCGCCGTGCCGTGATGGGGCTGGGGTACTTGCCCCAGGAAACTTCGATTTTTCGGGGCATGACGGTAGCGCAGAACATCATGTCGGTGCTCGAACTGGCCGAACCCGACAAGGCCGTCCGCGCAGGACGGCTTGACCAGCTGCTGGGCGAGTTCCACCTTGATCGCTTACGCGATTCTATGGCGACGGCGCTGTCAGGCGGCGAGCGGCGGCGTTGTGAAATTGCTCGTGCGCTGGCAGCGGACCCGTCGATTATGCTGCTTGATGAACCGTTTGCCGGTATTGATCCGATTTCGATCTCGGACATTCGCGCGTTGATCATCCAGCTCAAATCGCGCGGCATCGGTGTGCTTATTACCGATCACAACGTCCGCGAGACTTTGGATATCTGCGACCGCGCGTGCATTATTTATGATGGCCGTGTGCTGTTTGCGGGAACGCCGCAGGCGCTTGTCGCTGACGAAAATGTCCGGCGACTGTATCTGGGCGAGAGTTTTTCACTCTAGCTTATGGCGATGGGTCCGCGCCTCGAACTGCGGCAAAGCCAATCGCTCGTGATGACCCCACAGTTGCAGCAGGCAATCCGTCTGCTGGCGCTGTCCAACCTCGAGCTCCAAGCAGTCGTTGCCGAGGAAGTTGAAAAGAATCCGCTGCTCGATTCGGGCGAAGAGCGGGTGACAGTGGGAACCGATCGCGAAACCGACGGAGAGGCGACTCCCGACCCCGCTACTGCCGATGACCTTATGTCGGCCGGCCACAGCGAGAGCGATGCGCCGCTCGACGTCGATTATGCCGCCGACACTTTTCACCACGACAGCGCCGCCGACAGCAACATGGGCAGCAGTACTTCGGCGTCGGGCGAAGACATTGATTTCGATAGTTTCGAAGGCGCGGCTGAAACGTTAGCTGATCACCTCATGGCGCAGCTGGGCATGATGCTTGAGGGCTCGGATCTAGCCGTGGCGCGAGTCGTCGTCGATGCGCTCGACGACGCGGGATATCTGACCGAATCGCTTCGCGACCTTTCGAATCGACTTGATGTGCCGCTTGCTGATGTCGAGGCGATCCTGGGGGCCGTTCAGAATTGCGATCCGACGGGCATCGGCGCAAGAACGCTGGCCGAATGTCTCGCTCTGCAAGCCAAGGAAGCTGACCGCTACGACCCGTGCATGCGGCTTCTGATCGACAATCTGGACCTGCTCGCGGCCGGACGCATCGCCCAGTTGCAACGCATCTGCTTGGTTGACGACGAGGATATGGCCGACATGATTCGTGAGTTGCGCGGCTATGACCCCAAGCCAGGCTGTCGGTTTGGTTCCGGTCGCATCCAGTCGGTGACGCCCGACGTCTATGTGATGCGCGACTCCAAGGGCTGGCACGTCGAGATCAACACCGGTTCCTTGCCCCGGGTGCTCGTCGACCGCCGCTATCACGCCGAACTCACAGCCGGCTCAGGGGATAAGGCGTCGAAGGCCTGGGTGGCCGAAAACCTCGCCAACGCGAGCTGGCTCGTCAAAGCGCTCGACCAGCGTCAGCGGACAATCATTACCGTGGCGACTGAAATCGTAAAGCAGCAGGAGGCGTTTTTCCTCCACGGCGTCGCCCATCTCCGCCCGCTGGTCCTCAAGACGGTCGCAGAAGCGGTCGGCCTGCACGAATCGACAGTAAGTCGCGTCACCAGCAACAAATATCTCAGCTGCGCGCGCGGGATGTTCGAGCTGAAGTATTTCTTCACCAGCGGGGTCGCGAGTTCAGGCGGCGGCGAGAACGCGTCGGCGCTGGCCGTAAAGGCCGCCATCAAGACGCTCATCTCAACTGAGGCGGCTGATGCGATTCTGTCGGACGACGCGCTCGTCGATCTTTTGAAGGAACAAGGCTTCGACTTGGCCCGGCGCACTGTCGCCAAATACCGTGAGGCGATCGGGCTCGGTTCGTCGGTACAACGGCGACGGACCCGGGCGATTGATGCCAAGGCGGCGTGATCGCCATCACCGACGCGGCAGGCCTGTACGTAAACTTGTCGTTGCGAGTGGCGTGTAGCGCACGGCGATGGCCGCC
>JAYVVA010000080.1:0-5404 GCA_043787435.1 Sphingomonadales bacterium
AGGCGCGCCTCCGTTTGGAGCGTCGGGTTAGTCACAATCGTACCGGGTGGCAGAAAAGCGGTAGCGTCGGCAATATTTTGTGTTTCGATCCGCGAGGCCGTGATGTTCAGCCGCATGATCACGACGAGAGCGCTAGCAAGGATCAGGAAGCCGAGCACCAACGCCATCAGCGCCAATCGTTTGAGCCGCTCGACGTCGAGCGACCAGCGTGCGCGCTTGGCAAAAACGCCATGCCTCAGATTAGCCCCCGGTTCGCGAACGGCGTCGGCAATCGCCGCCTCGAGCTCATGTCGGCCGAGTTCTATGATTGTTGCGTCTCCAACGATCGCCAGCGTTAATGCGGGGTCATCAAGAAATCCGGTGGCCGGTCCGCGTACGAGTGTCTCGTCGCCCAGAGTGGCGCGCACAAAGCCGCTTTCAGGTCGCGGAAGGAGGAGTGGCGCAGCCCACAGGCACTCAGGATCAAGCCCCAATGTCGCAAGTGCGTGGAGCCGCTCGGCAATCTTTTCTGCCTCGACTGCAACCACAACGCGTTGCCCACGGCTATCGGCGGGCCCCGCTGCGACATGAAGCCGTTCTCCAGAAAGGCTTTGCGCGATCATGCCAAGACGCGCCGCGGCGTTTGCCTGCGCATCCGACAGGTCGGGCAGATCGAGCACCCGCACCACGGTCTCGCGCGCCGGAACGACGCCAACGACAATGTCACCTTCATGCATGGGAAGTGCTTCGTTGATGTCTTTGCCACGCGCGCTAATCTCGCCGTCGATGACACGCAGCCACTGGCCGTTGTCGAGAACAACGAGCGTCCTCACGACGGTTCGCCATAACTGCGGCGCGCCAGTTTGGCCGGTTTCAACGCGGCGTCGATCAGCGCATGTTCCTCCAACTCGGAATTCGCCAATTCGACAGTAACGCCGACATCGAACCACCGCGTCGTCGCCCGCACCTGACTGCGCGTATCATCAGAGGGTGGAGTCGCAGTCAGCGCTGGCAGATTCCAGAAGCTTGTCATCGACTTCCACCCACGCAGCGGTCGCGTATCAATCGCTGTGGCAGCGCGCCCGAGGTCGAGCCCCGGCAGCAGCATCGCCAGCAGAGGCGCCTGACCCGAGCTTAGGGTGTTGATATTGATGTTGGTCAGATCAGTCACTGGCAGGGCACAAATATAGGGACGCAACCGGCCGTAGATCGCAGGAGTCATCCCGGCAACGACGCGCAGTTCGCTGGTGTCGGCCATCAACGTGTTTGCGGTACGTGCTGCCCGCCCCACATTCGCATACGCCGCATCCTCGGCCCCGCCAGGGAGCGCCTCGACGTCGCTGTCGATCCAGTCTGCCGCCGAGGCTGCAATCGTGCTGGCGTCGCGACCTGTCACCTCAAGGAGTGTCATAAGTCGGGCGAACTGGGCCATCGCGAGCGGTCGCGCGATGAGCACACCATCCTGTTGGCGATCGACCAGGGAATTGAGGTTGAAACAATTGCCGCCGTCGTCAATCCGCGCGGTCGCAAGACCGCCATCAATGGGAAAGTTTGTCGCTCTGCCAGCCCAGTCACCCTCCAACGTGGTCCGCGTCGCGTCGCGCTGTAAAAGGTCGCCGATGCGGTAGCGGGCAACGGTTTCCGCCGCCATCGCGTAGCTGCGTGCCTGTTCAATGGCGGCTCCGTTGCCGGTAAGATGCGTAGCCAGTTTCAAGCGCTCGAGCGCAGAGGCAGCGAGGACGCCCATGACGGCCACAATCAACAGCACCGTCAGCAACGCCGCGCCGCGCTCGGAAGGCGCCGGCGTCACGGGTACTGCGGACCCGCCAAGAAGGCGAGCGTCAGCGATGGGTCGTTAGCTCGCATAATTGTCATCTCGACGGCAGCGGGTGACGAAGCGATGTCGCCATTATCCCAGCGCGCGCGCCAATCGCCATGCTTGTCCCGATAACGCATCGAAACCGAAGACACTTTGTCTGCAAGAAGAATGGTCGTCGACGCACTGCTGCCGTCGGGGGCCGCATAGGCTCGGCGTTCGAGGCGCCCGTTGTTGAGCGTGATATCGACGCGCTGGATGGCGGGACGCGGTAGGTTGTCGGGATTAGTCCAGCCACTTCGAACGTACCCCATGACGAGCGGATCGCTGCGTCCGTCGTTACCGGTAAATGCGCGCAAAATAGCACCATCACCACTGCGGGCGACGCGTGGCACAGATTGGGCCAGATCGTTCGCGAGCAACACGGACATTCGGCGCAAACCAGCGACGTCGTCGAGCCGCGCCGCCGCCGAGCCCTGCGCACGCACCCCAAATGAGAGCAGGGCGACACCGGCCGCCGCAATCATTGCAAAGATAACTAGCGCGACCATCATTTCGATGAGCGTGAAGCCAGTTTCAGCGTAACGTTTCATTCGACACCGCGCGCGAGCGAAAGGCCCGCCATCGGACGACCGCCATGATCCGCAACACGAACGTCGACACGGATAATTCGCGCGTCGTCGGTGCGTGTCGTCACCCGTGTCCAAAGCCATCGCCGACCGGCATTAACGACTTCGCCGTTATCGGTGCCGATGGCGGGACCACGCGGGTCAGTGAGGATGCCGACCTCGATATTTCGCGCAACGATTTGTGCAATCGTGGTGTCTGCGAGCCGCTCGGTGCCGGTAAGTGTCACTTCTTCGAGGCGCAGGAGCGCCAAGCCTGCCAGACCAAAAATCGCGAGTGCCACGAGCATTTCGATGAGGGTGAACCCTGGCTCAGCGCGCGACACGGGCTGTGCCATCGCCGGTAATATCGATCCGGGCTCGCTCACCGCCACGTGACAGCTCAACGATAAGGGGATCGCCCACTGCGCCCGTCGAATCGAACGATATGCGCGAGGTCGGCGATGTCACCAGGGTTCCCGCCGTCCAGTCCACAGGCGCGAACACCCGGTCACTGGCGGCTTGCCACCGACCGTGTGCACGGCGTTCGACCGCATAGCCGTTTGTGTTGATGAAAATGGCCAGCGTCCGGCCCTGCACGATTGCATCGTCGCGCACAGCAAGCGCGCGTGCAGCAAAACGCTCGGCCTCGCCAACAACGCGCCCCTTAGGATCGGGGATGGCCAAAACGACGGCGGCAGACGCCAGGCCAATAATGACGAGCACCACCATCAGCTCGATCAGCGTGAAGCCTTGATGTACAGTCCTGCTACTGCCAGTTACCGATATCGGCATTTTCGCCCGTTCCCCCGGGAAGGCCATCGGCCCCGAGTGTATAGATATCGTAGCTGCCATGTTTACCGGGATACTCATATTTATAATCGCGCCCCCAAGGGTCTTTGGGCAGCTTCTTGATGTATCCGCCTGCTTGATAGCGGCTGGGATCGGTCAGTGACGGCGGCGCGGAAAGCAGCGCGCCCAACCCGTCTGATGTCGCGGGGTAGGTCAGGTTATTGAGCCGATAGAGTTCGAGCGCACCGTCGAGGGTGGCAATATCGGCCTTCGCCTTCTGGGCGTTTGCCTTGCCGAGCTGAGGCAGCACCGTGAGCGCCACCAGCGTCGCAAGCAGTCCGATAATCACGATGACGACCATGAGTTCGACAAGGGTAAATCCCTTTTCGGCCACGGCGTTGGGAACAGACTTGCGCATCAGGTGCCGACCAGTGTTTCGAGTTGAAGAATGGGGAGCAGGATCGACAGCACGATCGCGGCAACGATGCCGCCCATGACGACGATGATTGCCGGCTCGAGGAGCGAGAGCGCGCTTGACGTGAAGGTATCGAATTCGCGTTCAAGATAGTCTGCTGCGCGCTCCAGCATCTTATCGAGCTGGCCCGACGATTCGCCCGAGGCAGTGAGGTAGACGAGCAGCGGGGGAAAAAGGCCTGTTCGCTTGAGCGCAGCCGAAAGGCTGCCACCGCCGCGCACGGCTGTTACGATTTCTTCCGATGCAGCCTTGAGCGCTCGGTTGTGGATCGTCGCACTGGTCAGTGTCAGTCCCTCGAGCAACGGCAGCCGGCTACCAACCATGGTCGCCAAGGTCCTTGCCATTCGTGCCGCGTGGAGGTCACGCGTCAGCCGCCCGACGAGCGGAACGCGCAGCCATACAGTGTCGAACCGCAACCGAATTGTGCGATCGCGCAAGGCATAGTTTGCGCCAATTGCCACGCCGCCGATCGCAATCAGCATCGCCCACCAATAACTCGACAGGAACCACGAGATGTCGATGACAATCCGCGTCAGCAGGGGCAGTTGCTGGCCGACATTGTCGAACTGATCGACAACTTTTGGCACAACGAAGATCATCAGCGCCATAACGACACCTATCGCAACAACGGCAAGCACCACAGGATATGCGATTGTACTGATGACTTTGGCGCGCACTCCCGCTTGCCGTTCAAGCAGCGCAGCAAGACGCTCGAGGATTTCTGGAAGCGTCCCTGCCCCCTCGCCTGCCGCAACCATCGCTCTGTAGAGCGGCGGAAAACTTTTAGGTTCGCGCGACATCGCTTCGGAAAGCCGCCGACCCTCGACGACACCGGCATGGACCTGGTCAAGAATCGAGCGGACGTGATCGCCGTCCGTCTGGCGCGCGATAGTCCGCAGCGCCTCTTCGAGTGGCGTAACCAGAACAAGGGTTGCGAGCTGGCGGGTAAACAGAGTCAGGACTTTGCTGCTCAACTTGCGGGGAGCAAACCCGCCGAACGACAATAGAGGAGCCGCTCTGGGCGCACCGGCGATTGTGGGGTCGAGCCGCACGATGTAGAAGCGACGTGCGCCGAGTTTTGCGCGTGCATCCTCCGCCGTCGCCGCCGCCAACGACCCGCGCCGCTCGCGTCCGGCAGTATCGATAACAGTGTAGTCGAAATCGGCCATCAGGCGCCGTCATCTTGCGTGACATGCCGCGAGATGCGCACGGCTTCTTCGGGCGTTGTTGTCCCGTTGGTCACCAAAGCCTTTGCTGCCAACGTCAACGTCGACGTCCTGGCAAACGCATGACGCGAAATTGCTTCCTCATCGGCG
The DNA here is from genome assembly GCA_043787435.1 of Sphingomonadales bacterium. Classification (GTDB taxonomy): domain Bacteria; phylum Pseudomonadota; class Alphaproteobacteria; order Sphingomonadales; family Sphingomonadaceae; genus Sphingomonas_O. Next base: position 4,984 of record JAYVVA010000080.1, read on the forward strand.
CCATCGTTGATGAGGCGGCGAATGGTATCATCGATTCGTATGGCTTCGAAAACACCAACTCTGCCCCTGAAGCCGGTGTGGTTGCACAATTCGCAGCCGCCGGGTTCGTAAACAATGGTACCCGGGTGTATCCCGAGCAACGACGCCAGCGAAGGACTTGCGGGTTGGGAACGGCTGCATTCGCGGCAGAGGCGTCGAACCAGCCGCTGCGCGATTACGGCGCGCAACGTCGACGCGAGCAGGAACGGCTCAATCTTCATGTCACGCATTCGCGTGATCGCCCCGACAGCATCATTGGTGTGAACCGTCGACAGAACGAGATGCCCGGTTAGCGAAGCTTGCACCGCGATTTCCGCAGTTTCGCGATCGCGTATTTCGCCGACCATCACGACGTCTGGATCTTGCCGCAGGATCGCACGTA
>JAYVVA010000081.1:0-2114 GCA_043787435.1 Sphingomonadales bacterium
CCGCGTGACCGAAGCCTATCAAATCATTGATCATAGCTATGATGCTGTCGTCGTTGGCGCCGGCGGTAGCGGCCTGCGGGCCGTTATGGAGGCCGCGCAAAACGGGCTGAAAACAGCCTGCATCACCAAGGTCTTTCCAACGCGCAGCCACACGGTCGCAGCGCAGGGCGGCATCGCCGCGAGCCTTGGCAACATGGGTCCAGATCACTGGACCTGGCACATGTACGATACGGTCAAGGGTAGCGACTGGCTTGGCGACCAGGACGCTATTGAATATCTCGTCCGCGAAGCGCCTGCCGCTGTCTATGAGCTCGAGCATGCTGGCGTCCCGTTCAGTCGAACCGCCGAGGGCAAGATCTATCAACGCCCTTTCGGCGGGATGATGCAAAACATGGGCGCAGGTCCGCCGGCGCAGCGCACGTGCGCCGCTGCCGACCGCACGGGTCATGCGATGCTCCACGCGCTGTATCAACAGAGCCTGAAGTACGACGCCGATTTCTACATCGAATATTTTGCGCTCGACCTGATCATGGAAAATGGCGAGTGCCGCGGCGTTATCGCCATGTGCATGGAAGATGGCAGCATTCACCGGTTCCGATCGCATAGTGTTGTGCTCGCCACTGGCGGCTACGGCCGATGCTGGTTCTCGGCGACCAGCGCGCACACCTGCACGGGAGACGGCGGCGGAATGGTGCTGCGCGCAGGCCTGCCGCTCCAGGATATGGAGTTCGTCCAGTTTCATCCGACAGGCATTTACGGCGCAGGCGTTCTCATCACGGAGGGCGCGCGCGGCGAGGGCGGCTATCTGACGAATTCCGAGGGCGAGCGGTTCATGGAACGCTACGCCCCCAGTGCCAAGGACCTCGCCTCTCGTGACGTCGTATCGCGGTCGATGGCCGCCGAAATCCGCGAAGGCCGCGGTGTCGGCGAACACAAGGATCACATTTACCTTCACCTCGATCATATTGACCCGAAGGTGTTGGCCGAACGATTGCCCGGCATTACCGAGACCGGCAAGATTTTCGCCGGTGTCGACCTGACCCGCCAGCCGCTGCCTGTCGCGCCCACTGTCCATTATAATATGGGTGGCATTCCCTGTAACTTCCACGGTGAAGTGGTGACGTTGAAGGACGGGAACCCCGACAGCATCGTGCCCAACCTGTTCGCCGTTGGAGAGGCGGCTTGTGTCAGCGTCCACGGCGCAAACCGCCTGGGTTCCAACAGTCTGATCGATCTGGTCGTCTTCGGCCGCGCGACCGGCAAACGCCTGGCGGAACTTATCACGCCCGGCACTGCCCACAAGCCGTTGCCTGCCGCATCGGAAGAAATGGCGCTCAGCCGCGTCGATAAATTCCGCAACGCCAGCGGTGCTTCGCCGACAGCGGAGATTCGCCTCGACATGCAGCGCACGATGCAAAAGCACGCCGCTGTCTTTCGCGACACCGAGCTACTCGACGAAGGCATCGTGCAGATCGACCGGGTCGCCGCGCGGATGACAGACATCAAGGTCAATGATCGGAGCCTCGTTTGGAATACCGACCTGATCGAGACACTCGAGCTCGACAACATGATTCCGCAATCCGTGGTCACGATGCACGGCGCCAGCAACCGGCATGAATCGCGCGGCGCGCACATGCATGAAAGCTACCCCAACCGGAACGATGCCGAGTGGATGAAGCACACATTACTTTGGGCGTCAGGCAAGGACGTGAAGATCGATTACCGTCCCGTTCACGACTACACGCTTACCGACGAGATCGAATATATCAAGCCGAAGGCCCGCATCTATTGACGCACGGCGTGGTGACGACGTTCGATATTTGGCAAATAAAAGCTGATCGGGTGCTTGACGCATTCCACCCCATTCCTCAGCATTAAAGGAAGGGTTGATCCATGTCGTTGTCGTCATTCCGCATCGTCGCCGCGCTCGCCTTAATCCTGTTAGCGCCGTCCGCGTCTGCACAGTACCATTCACCCGAGCACAGCTTGGCGGCGCCGCTGATCGACAAACTCAATCCGGATGAGATTGCCGCTGCGGGGAAAAAAGGGGTAACCATCGAGCAGGCGCGTAGTACCAGATGGGTGCTGGCCGAACATCGCCGCCTTTCTGCTGC
>JAYVVA010000082.1:0-1830 GCA_043787435.1 Sphingomonadales bacterium
AGCGATTATTTAATTTCGATTGCTGCCGTAGCTGCGACAACTGCCGTCGGGTTTTTAGTACAGAAATTGGTCGGTAGCGGACCGCTCGATCTCATTTATCTTATGCCTGTCATCATCGTCGCAAGTCGGTTCGGACTGAGCCCGGGGCTGTTTACAGGGAGCATCGCCGCGCTTGCTTACAACTTCTTTTTCCTGCCGCCCCTTTATACGTTCACGATTGCCGATCCACAAAGCGTTCTGACCGTTCTTATACTTTTGGCAGTGGCGGCGTTCACGAGCCAGCTCGGCGGCAGGCTGCGTTCGCGAGCCGCAATCGGGGTCAGAGGTGCTCAAGAAAACGCCGCAATAGCGGCCTTCGCGCAAACGCTCGCCCGCGTCTCTGATTCCGAGAACACCGCCCAAGCCGTTTGTGACGAAGTGTCTCGACTACTGGAGGTGAATGCTGCTATTCTTACGCAGCGCAACGGCGAACTGGCTATCGTCGCCTCTCAACCTCCGCTGACCGAGATCGGCCCCGTCGATCGCGCCGCTGCCGAATGGGCATGGAGCCGAGGGGAGGCATCGGGGAGCGGAACGGCAACACTCAATGCTGCCAACTGGCAATTTCATCCCCTCATAACTGCCTTGGGAACACTTGCTGTTCTTGGCATTGCGCGCGATGACGGGCGAGACCCAGGCCCATCCGATCGCGCGGTATTGCTCTCAACCTTGGTTGGGCAGGCAGCGCTGGCGCACGAACGCCTGCGGCTGGAGACCGACAGCCGGTCGATTTCGGTGCTGGAGGAACGCGATCGGCTCCGGGTGGCGCTGCTTTCGTCGATCGGTCACGACCTGCGTACTCCCTTGACCTCAGTGATCGGTGCAATCGAGGCATTGGCAAACAGACACCCTAAAGCGCCAGAGGTGATAACCGCACGCACCGAAGTTCAGCGTCTGAAACGATTTCTGGAGAATCTCGTCGACATGGTCCGTATTGATTCGGGAGCGCTGAACCTGGCGCCCGAAGCGCTCGACCTCACAGATGCGATCGCCTCGGCAGCCCACGACCTACGCGCAACATTGAAGGGTAATCCGGTGAAACTTGACGTTTCATCGAGCCTCCCGTTCGTCCGCGCCGACCCCCGCTTGCTCCATCATATCCTCATCAATTTACTTGCCAACGCCGCGCAACACGGCGGCACCAACAAACCGATTGAGGTTCAGGGCGTCCGCACACCTGACGCGGTTTTGCTGATGGTCCGCGATTATGGCCCAGGATTTTCGCCCGGCTCCGAAGCGAAGATCTTCGAGACATTTGCCCAAGGCACTGGCTCCGATCGCTCTGGCGGCAGTGGCCTTGGTCTCGCAATCGTCAAAGGCTTTGCTATCGCTATGGGAATCGGCGTGTCGGCCCGGAACTTCGAAGGAAAAGGCGCTGAATTTACGCTGACATTTGGAAGTGATTTGTTGATCCGGCCTACAACTCCCGAAGACCATTAGTGGATTGATTCCAGAGTTTGGTGCCCACGCGTGCCGCCATGCAAGCGCCTTTATCTGATCTTGAACCGATCCGAAAAAGAATGGTGGATGCCACCATGTGAGTGGTCCATGGCCAAGGCCCAGTTCGCCGTAATCTTCGGTGAGCGCTTTAACAAAGTCATGCAGGCGCAATGTTCAAACGCCCGCCCGTACACGAAATTCCTGATAGTCCCGCTGTCCGCCAGCGAACTGCTTTTCATCGCGCGTGTAACAAACACCCGCGTTCGCCCCAAGCTGGTCCGTGACCTTGTAATCTGCCTGCGCGAATCCGGCGTAGGAGTTGGTCTTGAATTGGTTGGGACCGTCAATCTG
>JAYVVA010000083.1:0-16721 GCA_043787435.1 Sphingomonadales bacterium
GTGCCGCAATTTTGGTATGCCGGCCTTGTCTTCGTTGTGCTGATTCTCGCGTTGACCCTTGCCGACGCACTGGGAACGTCGAGTGCCAAGACGCTGGAAGTGACGCTCGATGCGCCAGGCGCCGTTTTTGTCGGCCAGAACATACATCTCGATATCACTGCCCTCATCAGCGGCACTAGCCGGTTCGAGGCCGTTATCGAGCACGATGCCCGCCTCGCTGGCGAGGAGAGCGCTACTTCTCTCCGCAGAACATACACGGCCGTGCGGCGCGGCTCGGCAGCGATTGAAGCGCTGTGGCTGCGCTGGCCCGGGCTGTTTGGCCTGACTTGGCGGCAACGCCGCGTCGCGCTCGATCGTCATATTGCCATTCTGCCCGACGTTCGTCCCGCGCGCGCGGAAGCGCTTCGCCTGTTTCGCCGCGATGGGAGCATCGGCGAGATTGTTCAGGTCGACACCGGGGCAGAGGGGGAGTTCCAGGCGCTCGCCGAATTTCGCGGCGGCATGGATCGGCGCACGATCGACTGGAAGGCGAGCGCTCGCCACGGCGGATTGATCGCCAAGGAATACCGAACCGAACGCAACAACGACGTCGTCTTTGCCATCGATGCCGGACGGTTGATGTGCGAGCCGGTTGAAGGGGTGCCGCGAATTGACCGCGCGATATCGGCGGCGTTGGCGGCCGCGTTCGTGGCGCTCAAGCTGGGCGACAAGGTCTCACTTTTCGGTTTCGACGCGCGGCCGCGCATTAGCAGCGGCGCCGTATCGGGTATCGGATCGTTTGGCACATTCCAGCGCCTCGCCGCCGACCTCGATTATTCGAACGAAGAAACGAATTTTACGCTCGCGTTGACGACGCTCGGCGCGCAGCTCAAGCGGCGCTCGCTGGTTCTGGTCTTTACCGATTTTGTTGACCCGACCAGTGCGGAGCTGATGCTGAAAACAGTCGGGCGGCTCGCAGAACGGCACCTTGTCCTGTTTGTTTTGATGCACGATGTCGAGCTTGCAGCCCTTGCCGACGCGGAGCCCCTTCATCCCGACGACGTGTCGCGCGCCGTCATTGCTGCTGCAATGCTGCGCGAAAGACGCATCGTCGTTGCCCGACTGGAGCGGCTCGGCGTCCATATCGTTGAAGCCGACTATGACCGGTTAGGCCCGGAACTGGTCAATGCCTATCTGGGTCTCAAGCGGCGCAACCTGCTGTGAGCCAGGATATCAGGTCTTTCCGCGCCGAACGCGAACTCGACTGGCAACGGTTAGAGGCAATGCTGAAACGCATTGAAGCAAATAGTCCGCGTGCGCTTAGCGACGATGATCTGCTCGAACTGCCGTTGCTCTATCGTTCGACTTTATCATCCTTGTCGGTGGCGCGAGCCACGGTGCTCGACAGGGCTCTGATCGACTATCTCGAGGCACTTTCGTTACGCGCGTACTTCGCGATCTATGGGGCGAGTGGCGGGTTCGGAAAACGGCTCGCGCAGTTCTTCCTTGTCGACTGGCCAGGCGCCGTGCGGTCGCTGTGGCGTGAGACCGTCGTCGCGGTGTTCATTCTGGCTGCCGGAACGATGGCGGGCTATCTGCTGGTGCAGGGAAACCCCGACTGGTTTGGCGCGATCGTAGGCTCAGACATGGCAGGAGGCCGCGGGCCCCACGCGACTGCCGAGGCGCTCAAGAAGGTTCTCTATGCGCAGCCTAGCGGACAATCGGGTCTGCGCTTTTTCGCAACGATGCTGTTCACGCACAACGCCCAGATCTCGCTCGGGTGTTTCGCATTGGGCTTTGCGTTCGGCGTGCCGACGTTGATGCTCCTGTTTTCCAATGGCGCGATGCTCGGCGCGATGCTGGAGATTTATGTGGCCAAAGACATGGGCGTCCCGATGGCGGGATGGCTGTCGATCCACGGGACGACGGAGCTCTATGCCATCGTCATCTCGGCGGCCGCGGGCCTTCACATCGGGACGCGCATCGCCTTTCCGGGCCCGGCAACGCGCATGGCGGCTGCGTCAAGGGCCGGGCGCACGGCGGGTATTGCGATGATCGGCGTGATCATCATGCTCGCCATCGCCGGGCTCCTTGAAGGCATCGGCCGGCAAACAATCAATTCAGACGCCATCCGCTTCGCTATCGGCGGCGGCATGCTTATTTTCTGGATCGCCTATTACTACCTCGTCAGGTTGCGTCGTGGCGCTTGAAGCGCGATCGATGCGCCGCCGCCTCGTCACGCCCGAGGGTGTGGATCTTGGTGTCATCCTTGGCGATGCGGGGCAGCGGGCAGCAGCGTTCGTTCTCGATTGTCTCGTGCTTGTTGGGGCAATGGTCGTGCTGACTCTGATCGCGGTCTTCGGCGTCTGGGGCGTTGGCGAGAAATCATTGGAGCCGGTTGGAGTCATCTGGCTCCTCGGCTCGTTCGTGATCCGGAATTTCTATTTCATTATCATGGAAATGCGGCCACGTGCGGCGACGTTTGGCAAACGCTGGATGAATTTGCGCGTGGTCGCGCGCGACGGTGGGCGATTGACGGGCGATGCTGTAATCGCTCGTAATCTGCTTCGCGAGATCGAGGTGTTTCTGCCGTTGTCGATGCTGACCGCCGGGCTGGCGCAGCAGTCGGTCGATTCGCTGACGGGCTGGCTCGGCTTCGGCTGGACCGGCGTGTTCCTCCTGTTCCCGCTGCTCAACAAGGACCGGCTGCGCGTCGGCGACTTGCTTGCTGGTACGTGGGTGATCCGGACCACGCGCGACAAGCTCGGCAGCGACCTGATGGCGGCTCGGCTCGCGAACCTCTTCATTTTTACCAGCGCTCAGCTTGATGCCTACGGAGTTTATGAACTCGAGACGCTCGAAGGCGTCCTGAGGCGGGGCGACGCCAAGGCAAAGGTTACCGTGACCCAGGCCATCATCGACAAGATTGGTTGGCCAACCGATGTCACTGACATCGACGGCTTTCTGACTGCCTATTACACGCAGTTACGCGCACATCTCGAAAAGCGACTGCTGCTCGGCAAGCGGCGGGCAGACAAGCACGACATGGTCGCATAGACGAACGACGATCATGACATTGGCCAAGGCCGCTGCCCCTTTTACGGCCACGAGACTGTCCCGATCCGCGAGCTGCATTCGATTCACGATGAGCGCTGTGATCTCGACGTCCTTACTTGGGCATGCCGCTCAAACCACTTGCCTGACGCAAAGCCGCTCCTTCAAGCCGATAGCCGTCCAGAAAAACAGTATCGACGTGGCGCAGATTGGCGAGGTCCTCGGAGACATCGCCGTCGACGAGGATGATGTCCGCCGTCATGCCGGGCGCAATCGATCCAGTGTGGTCGGCCATGCTCGTCATCCGTGCGGGAACGATCGTTGCGGTTTGCAGGGCTGCGGCGTTGCTGAGGCCGGCCTGTTCATAAAGCTCGAGCTCGCGCACCAGTTCCAACCCGGAACCGTCGGTGCCAGCAACGATCGGGATCCCCGCCTGATGCAGCCGACCCACCAGGCCGACCATCTTGGCGAAACTCTTGCGGAAATCGTCGCGCGTCAGGCTGCCAAAGAGGGGATAGCCACCGATCTTCCAACCGCGTGCGACCGATGGCGGCGCAATTTCGGTGAACGGCGCGTATTCGGGTGAAATCACGCTCCCGTCGGACGTGAGTAGTGGTTCCCAAACTGTCAGTGTCGGGTCGACAATGGTGTGTCGCGCAGCCAGCTCGGAATAAAAGGCCTTCATCGCGGGTGAATCGAGATCTATGTCCTTGCCGTACCTTGCCGGACCTTCAAGACGGGCTGCGGTATTCGCCTTGTCGACGACATCCTGCGGCATTGCCTGCATCATGATGAAATTGATGTGCGTGACTTCATCATAACCTGCACGCACAGCGTCCAGTGGACGCATCCCCGCCGGCACATGGCCGTGCACGTGCAAGCCGAGCTTGTGTGCTTCGGCCGCGGCCGGGGCAATCCACGCCGGGTTCATCGACGTATAGAATTTGGCCCCCCACAGGCCGGCCGCCTTGATTTTGTCGACCGCCGCGATCGCCTCGGCGGCCGAGGAAACCGTCAGCGCGCCTTGTGCGGCGAGCGGGTCCTTACGGTCGATGATAACCGAAATCTTTCCATCGGGCGCGAGCAGATCGCGAGCAGCACGACGTTTGTATATGCTCAGCGCATCATCGATCATCGATCCTGGGCTGCGATAGTTCGTCATTCCCGTCGCCACATTCTGCAACAGGTTCCAGTCGTCGCCGACGTGCTGGTGCGAGTCCCACAGGCCCGGCGTCAGTGTCTTGCCGTTGCCGTCGATGACTGTTGTGCCTGCTGGGGGCTTGATCGATCCGGCTGCGCCGATCGCGGCAACTTTGCCGTCGGCGATCAACACGGCACGGTCGGGCAAATAGCGCCCCGCAACCGAATCGAACATCAGGACATGGTCGACGAGCGTCGGTGTGCGGTTGGCAGGGTTCAGGAATTTGTGGGCAACATCGCGCACCATCGCAGCGGTGGCCTTGTCCTGGATTTCCTTCAGCAGCGGGCCGTTCGTTTCAAACCCCTCCGGAAGCAGCGAGACAACACCAGCGTTGCCGAAGTAATGATTGTCGGTGTCTAGCCAGACCGGGGAAGGTGAAAATCCATAACCATGGATAAAGGCGAGTTTGACGTCCTTGGGTCCGCTTGGTCCCCGAATTTGGACCGTTTGCCCAACGTCGATGGAGGCATGACCGGTCGGGAGCAGGTCGACGCCGTTGCTACCGGCCGCCACGAGTGCCTCGATATCCCCTTCGCTCGCAAGCCAAGGGCCACCATAGCTATTGTATCGCTTGCTGCCGAACGGTGCGGAACCGGAATCGACAACTGTTTTCCAGCGCGCGGTGCCACTGGGCTCGACACTGAAGTCTTCGGTCGCCTCGCCCGAATCCGTGTAACCGCGAACGGCGAGCCTGGTTGGACGACCATCGGCGCTCCGGGTTACCAGTTCGTCGGTTTCGGTGACCCATCCGCGCAATGACATCGACATCCGGTAGGCGAAGCGGCCATCCGACGTCTTCCAAGCCCAGATGTCACCATGTTTGCCGGCGGTGGAGCTGATCGTGTAGTGCCGCGCGCCTGCGGGCGCTGTGATTAACTGCTCCTTTGTCGCAGGCGCAGCATGAGCGATTGCCGCCGTGGCGGCCAAAAGTGACGCTAGGATCATTCGACGCATTTCTAAGGCCCCCCGATAAGTCTGTCCGGAGACTGGGCGGCGGGGGCGCCTAACGCAACGGCTGTCACACAGAAAGTTTGGGCCACAGCAGGTCGCCCACAAAAAGCTATTATTTCTTAAGGGAAAGCGGAAATAATGCGTGGCCATGATCGATCGTTATGCTCAAGCGCGGGCCACCTGAAGTTCTGGCCGTGGCGGTGGCGAACCGTGCCAATTTCTTCCAGTTGCGCGGATGCACTGATCGCAGTGCGCACCCACCGGGACGCGCGAGCGGCTGCTTTTGCTCCAGAGAGGTGGTGGTTTGGCGAGGCGTATGCGCGGCGTCGGCGCACGCCTGCCCACGCCCGCGAGCAATTTCCATGGCGAATCGGCGGGCTCGCCGCGTTTCGCCGTTTGCCTCGCGCGGTGCGCTGAAGGCCGGCATCTGCAAATCCCAAGCTCGTTGATCCGCCCATGCCAAGATACCGGCTTATCCCATGAAGCGACGGATTGGGATCTCCGTGCCCATCTCACGAGTGCGCGAGCGGCACGATCAGTTCGCAGGCAAGTCCCGTCGGGTCGTAGGTCAAGGTGACAGCGTGGGGTCCGCGCTGACGGGCAGGCAAATAGCCTTCCCAGTCCTGAAGGGACGGGCGGACGAACGAGGGGACCGTCATGTTAGACGTCTGCCCGGACAAATAGATTTTGCCGGAATCTACCCACAGCGCGCCGTATTTGTGGGCATCGGTTGCAAGCTCGTGCAATGCCAAAACGAGCGCTTCACAGCAGTCTGGGTCAAGACGAAGGGGTGACCCGTTCAGTGAAACCCTCTCATCGTCGGCAAAAGGACCGAGCGCTGCGTTCGCGGTGTCTGGAAGTGCACAGGCTTCGAACTCCTCGGCAAACGGGACTTTGCTTGCTTGTGCACGTGCGCCGATCGTGGCTTTGGGCAAGTGGTGAAACGGGGGGCGGTCGTTTTTCGTGAAAGGAAAAAAGAGAACGACTGGACGATCGCAAACGTGTTTTTTAGCTGGTGTTGATGTTCGCCTTTACGTGCTGCGTCGGAACGGCTTGCCGCCTGCAGACCAATCAACGCGTGGCGCAGCGTCCTCCCGGTAGACAGGATGAGCGCCAGCCAAAGAGACAGGGCAAGGGCAGCAAGTTCTTTTGGATCGGACCAAGCGATCTGGTTCGATTGCACGAAGAGAACGCCAGCGATGAGACCAGATGCAGCAAGCAGGCCGTACCCCAGGCAGGTCCCTAGACAAGCGTAGCCGGTAACACGGTCGGGAAATATGTCGCGGACGGCAGCGCCGCGCCCAGCGGCTCCACCAAGGCCAGACGCACCAGCGTTGGCACGATCACACAAACGGTGCTCCCCGCCAAAGGCTCGAGCGGAGGAACGCGTTCCCGAGCTACGAAAGTCTCTAACGAACGCAGTGCGCTCCGCTCCGTTACCAGCCCGACAACATAACAGCGCAAGTCTGGTCTGTCGTCCAGCTCCTTGCCTGCGACTGCACGCTCCGCAAACGACTTCGCCATTCGGAGATCGATTTCACGACTCTTTTCCGCGTCAGACCGGGGCCCCCCGCGCAAGGACTTTGCTTGCCGCGCGCCGGAAACCTGCGCATGATCTGCCGGTCAGACGTTGTCTTGGTTCGTTGCCTGTTTCCATTTTCGTAGAGGCATTATAGACAGCGCCTTGACAACGGGAGGGGCGACATGGGGCAACTTTCAGGAAGGCTGGCGCTTCTATTCGCGTCATCGTTGACGACAGCGGGGTGCGTTTCAATGCGTCCCGCCATGACAAGCTTTTCAGTCGATTATAACCGCGTCGTTGCCGACACGCGCAATCGCATGATCCTCTTGAATATCGTGCGCGCCGCTTACAGAGAGCCCACTTACTACACGGCGTTTGATCATATTGAGGGAAGCCTCAATCTGCAGGCTTCCGTTTCTGGAGAGATCGCGAATCTTGTTGGCGGCGATGTGACGGCTTTCAAACCCACCGTCAGCGGTAGTCTGACAAACGCTCCGACGTTTTCGATCATTCCGCTCAACGGCGACGATTTCGCCAAGGGCATGTTGCAGCCCGTAAGGCCTGACACGATTCAGCTATTTCTGTCGCAAGGCTGGCGCTCGAGACTTCTCGCGCCGTTGCTGGTGCAAAAGATCGAATGCATTTACGACGACGAAGTCGTCGCAGAAATCGACAACCAGCCGGGGAACCAAATCGAGGCCGCGTCCGCCGAGAGCTTCGAAGACATCGAATTCTACACGGGCAAAGCTGAACCAGGAACAGCTTACAAGTTTACAGTGCCCGGAGCCGACGCGTTAAAGGCATTGACCGGCGGCGTTCTTGATAAGTTCGATGTCGCTCAGGGAGCTCAGCCTGCCGATCCAATCCTGACGACAGTTGCGGTTACCGCGCAGCTGGACAGGCCGTTGGCCGCGCGGGTTCCAGATACCATGAAGGCGATATGCAAGGCGCGTGTGACGGATGCCATCCGCCACCCAAAGGATCTGCGCCGCCGTCTCACGCTTTCGCCGGAAGAGATCGCTAATCTGACAGTCAGCGACAGCATTACGGCGGGGGGATTCCGCAGTCTGGCGCCGAAGAAAGGCGGGATTACGCTCAACGTCGTGTTTCGATCAACGGACGGGATTGTGTACTATTTGGGCGAACTGATCCGGGGCAAATTCAACGGTTATCCGCCCAAGCCCAATCCCGAGGGTGACACACTTTTTGATCTTGGCCGCGACGCGCGTGGACCGACCGCGGTGGCGGTTACCCATCGTAGCGCCACCTGGTCGATTCCGGCACGCGAGCTGGCGGACAGCCCAGGATCGACGACGCACGGGCACGATCGTTCGCTGCAGGTGATTGCACTCCTAAATCAGCTGATTGCCGCGCAAACGAGCAGCAAGGAGTTTTCCAGGGCGCCATCGTCGGTTCGCGTTCGCTAACGAGACTGAGTCGTGGAACGCGGACCTTCGGCGTCCACGACCGTCCCGCACACCCTATCGTCAAAGCGCGCCTTGTCCTTGTCGGATTCGAGCACGCGTGCGGCTCATTTAGATTTCAACCTGGTTCGGCGCTTGGGCAATCCTTACACCGCCAACGTTAGTTGTTTAAAAAGCTAGAGGTTTCAGCAAAGGGATCGGCTATTGCCTTGGGCCTGCCGAGCCTCTCACGAATTGCTGGGACTTCGGGACCCGCGACGTAGTGACGACCCCGCCCGCCGAGAGTGTCGGCACGAGGAACTGCTCGACATAGTCGAGGAAGGTTGCGGATTTGATAGGCTGATCAAGGACGCATGGGGCGTCGATCCGGTCGCAGCGTAGCGCGGCCAGGAACGTCATTGTTTTTCAATGGCCATAGGGCACTTTGGCATGGAGACGTTTCTTCTTGGGGGCACAGCCGAGCACGGGCGCCATGTTGGTCTTGGCCTAGGTCTCGTCGATGAAGACGAGGCGCCTGGGATCAATCTTGCTCTGGTACTTTTTCCACTGCTCGCGCCGGCGGGCAACCTTGGGGCGCAGTTGCTCGGCGCGAAGTACGGTTTTTTAAAGCGAAGTCCCTCGTCATGAACAAACGACCACAGCGTTCGGTAGTCGACCTTCATTCCGCGCTCGGCCAGCTCGGCCCGAAGACCGCGCAACGTAAAGTCTGTCTTTGCACGCTCCAGCAGCCATTCCTGATGCTTGCCGGTCAACTTGCGAGGTCTATAAACACCCATTTTGGCAGCAGCCACACTGCCCGTCGTGTCATGCCGTTGCAGCCATTTGACTGCCATGCTCACCGCAACGCCAAAACGCTGCGCCGCTGCGCCGCGCGACACGACAATCCACTGGTTTCAACGGCTTCGAATACTCGATTGCGCAGATCCATCGAACATGGTCGTGGCATATCCTGCTGGCCTCCAATCCCAGCACGAAGCTTGACTCATAAAATCGAGAACCTCGAAACCCCGCGACGATACAAACAAGCGTCATACCGCGCCAGGGCCCATCCGAGATGTCGACCGGCCAGCGTCTCCGGGTCGAAACCCTGTTCATCGACGACGGGTTTGGAGCGCTCGACAGCGCCAGCCTCGGTCAGGCGATCGGTGTCCTCGAGCGATTACATGCTACTGGACGTCGCGCCGGGTTCATGAGCGACATCTAGGACGCCAAGGAACTTATCGCGGCCAAAATCACGGTCGCTCCCGGCTCAAACGGGAATAGCCATCACTTGGCGGCGACAGGCGCAGGCTCCTGGATGGACGACAAGCGAGATGTGAGGATTGTGACGAGAGGTTTGCAGGCTTCGAGCACCAACAAGAGGACAATGCCGAGCCCGATCGCCAGGAACATGTCGCTCGGCGCGATTTCCCCAAACTTCAGCAGTGCCTGTACCGATGGCAAAAACAAGATCACCGCGGTCACGCCGGTGATAGCAGCGGCAACATAGCGCAGAGCCGTGTTATGCCGGACAAAGGCCTCGCCCAGCCCGGCACTGAAGGACCGGTTGACCAAGATCAGCGCGACGATCTCAGCGATCAGCGCGAAAAAGATAAGCGCACGCAGCTCGATTTCTGGTACCTTAGACCATGTCTCGACGAGGAAGACCGTCGCCAGCATGGCGAAAGCGAGGCCACCCTGAAACACGCTCCACACGATCATCGGCATCGAGAACAGGGCTTCTCCTGGATCGCGTGGGGAACGCCGCATGATGTCGTCCTCCTCAAGTTCTGCCTCGAACACTAGCGCGCAGACAGGATCGATTACCATTTCGAGCAGAGCGATGTGGACCGGGCCGAACAGGGTCGGCAGGCCCAAGATTAACGGCAGTAGGGCTAGCCCCGCGATGGGTACATGAACCGCAAAAATGAACGCCATGGCCTTGCGGATATTGTCATAAATACGCCGCCCCAGCCTGACCGACTGCACGATCGAGCCAAAATCGTCTTCAAGCAGGACCACGGCGGATGCTTCACGCGCGACATCGGTGCCGCGCTTGCCCATAGCGATGCCGATGTGGGCCGCCTTAAGCGAGGGGGCATCGTTGACGCCGTCACCGGTCATCGCCACCACCTCACCACCAGCCTTGAACGCTTGGACGATGCGCAGCTTCTGTTCGGGCATGATCCGGGCGAACACAGTGACGGTCTTCAGGCGCTCGGCAAGCTGAACGTCATCAAGCACTTCAAGGTCTGCACCGGTGAGGACATCGCCGTCAGCGATTCCGGCATCGGAGGCAATTGATCGAGCCGTTGCGGCATAATCGCCGGTGATCATCACCACGCGGATACCGGCGCTTCGGCATTGCGCCACCGCCTCCGGCACACTGGCGCGCAGCGGATCGGCTAGGCCTACAAGCCCGACCAGTACGAAATCATAATCGTGCTGGGAGGCGGCCCAATTGCGATCAGCAAGCTTCGCGGAGGCGACGGCGAGGACGCGGATACCACGTGTTGCCATGACCTCAACCGCCCCGGTCATCCGGGCAAGGACGTCTGGCAGCAAGTGACACATGTCCGCAATCGCTTCCGGGGCGCCTTTGGCATAAATTGTCAGCGAGTTGTTATCCTCCCAGACATTCGACATTGCCAAGAGGCCCGGGCGAAGCGCGTAAGTGTGGATCAATGCAGCGCCTGATTTGTCGGTGCCCGTGACATCATTGTGTGCGCTTTGCAGAGCAACTTCCATCGGATCGGTGGGAATTGGTGCGCTGGCAAGCGAAGCGCTCTTTAATAGCTCGCCGAAGCCTTCCGGGACTGCGGTATCATTGCCATTCGTAAAGGCCTCACCCGATAGCAACCACAGTTCGGCCACTGACATGCGGTTCTGCGTCAAGGTTCCGGTTTTGTCGGTGCAAAGCACCGTTGCTGAACCCAGCGTTTCGATTGCCGCCGCGCGCCGCGTGAGCACGCCAACCTTCCCGATCCGCCAAGCCCCCATCGCGAGGAACACCGTCAGGACCACAGGAAATTCTTCGGGCAGTAGCGCCATGCCAATGGCAATGCCGGCCAGCACGGCCTCGACCCAACCCCCGCGCAACAGCCCAAAAAGAAGCACGACGAGCATCGCCACGACGCCGCCACCGATCGCACACCAGGTCACGATTCGCCTCGTTTCCATACGCAGGCGCGGGGCTTCGGTCTCCAAGATCGCAAGCGACTGGCCGATTTTACCGATCTCACTGCGTGGCCCCGTTGCCAGCACCCGGGCGATGCCGCTGCCGCGTGCGACGAGCGAACCCGAATAGACATAAGGTTGCCCCTCGCCACCCGGGCGGTGAGCTCCGTCGTCAGCGCTCCCGGTCACAAACGCTTTGCTCACAGGGAGTGACTCCCCGGTCAGCAGCGCTTCGTCGGTCTGCAGATCGGCTGCGTCGATTAGAACACCGTCGGCGGCGATCCTGTCCCCTTGTTCGAGGACAATCAGGTCGTCGCGCACAACGTGACGCCCGTCGATACGGATGCGAACACCATCGCGGATCACCAATGCCCGGGGAGCTGACAAATCGCGCAATGCATCCAAAACATGCTCGGTCCGGGCTTCCTGGGTCACGGTGACCGCAATCGAGAAAATCGCGAAAGCGAGCAGGATCAAGGCTTCGGTCAGATCGCCCAGCAAGAGATAGGCGACCCCGCCCGACAGCAGCAGTGCGAGCATCGGCTCGCGCAAGACTTCGAGAGCGATGCGCAAGATCGAACGTTGCCCAGTATGAGGTAGTTCGTTTGGCCCGTCGGCTTCAAGGCGAGCGCTGGCCTCTGCTGTCGTCAGTCCGTGTTTCGGTAAATCTTGTGATTTGTCTTCAAGCGTTGTCACGCCCGTTGCCCCCGCGTTTGCTTTCACGCGAATCGCTACGATAACAGCGGACTGCACTGTCCACGGTGATGACACCTTCTTCTGCCGTGCTTGGCCAAACTAGGGTCGAGCTGGTGTTTGTGGCTGGCGAAGCCTATCCAGAAGACACAACTGCCGGCTGCGTAACAAGTTCCGCGGGGGTTTTGTGCGGGCCGGTTAGTACAAAAAGCGCGCGTGATGGAAGATTGCTGGTGGCCAGCCCTTTTGGGGATCGCAGTGTGCACGGTCGCTACCCACTTTGGCATGGATCGCAATGGCGCGCACGGTGGCAAGCCGCGCACGTGCTGCGAACGTCAACACGCAACCGGTCATTTGCAATACTCTGCCACAAGGATTTCACCAGTGCCGGGCCGGCTGTGAACGCTATGGCGCGCCGTGCAGTCGGACTTTGTATGCGATCGGTGAAAGGCGATCGGCCGGTTCCTGCTGGCAAGCTGCACGCCTCCCGTGGTCCGCACGCCGACGATCCCACTAGTAATTCTCAGGAGCGCGCGGTGACCGCGGGGCTTGATCCGACATTACCTCGTCGCAACAGCAGGGGCAGGAGGGCAATTCGGCTGCCGCCATGGAGTGTTTTTGACAATTCATTCTATCAATTCGTCGGAAAGCGAGCGGGCACCGAAAGGTCAGAAAAATACGTTCCGACCTCCAGTGTCCAATTTGCCGCATGGCTAGGATTAAAAGTCCATACCGCCCATACCACCCATTCCGCCGCCAGCCATTGGCGACATGGGTTTGTCATCAGCAATCTCGGCGACCGCCGCTTCGGTTGTAATTAGGAGCCCAGCCACCGACGCCGCGTCTTGCAAGGCCGAGCGAACAACCTTGGTAGGGTCGATTACGCCCGCCTTAACGAGGTTTTCGTACACTTCGGTCTGCGCATTAAAGCCAAGATTTTGATCATTGCCATCGATCAATCTGCCAGCGACGACGGCTCCGTCATAGCCCGCGTTCTGAGCGATCTGGCGCAAAGGAGCTTGAAGTGCCTTACGCACGATATCAATCCCGCGCGTCTGGTCGTCATTGATGCCTTTCAGGTCATCGAGCGCCTTGCTGGCATAAAGCAACGCAGTGCCACCACCAGGCACAATGCCTTCTTCAACTGCCGCCCGGGTCGCGTGAAGCGCATCTTCGACGCGATCCTTGCGTTCTTTGACCTCTACCTCGGATGCGCCACCGACTTTGATGATCGCGACACCGCCCGCAAGCTTCGCCAGGCGTTCCTGGAGCTTCTCCTTATCATAGTCGCTGGTCGTGATCTCAATCTGCTGACGGATCGCCTCAATGCGGCCCTTGATCGCGTCGTCCGCTCCGGCGCCATCGACGATCGTGGTGCTGTCCTTGTCGATCGTGACCCGTTTGGCGGTACCAAGCATATCGAGAGTGACATTTTCGAGTTTAATGCCCAGCTCTTCGGATACGGTCTGGCCGTTGGTGAGGATCGCGATGTCTTCAAGCATGGCCTTTCGGCGATCGCCGAAACCCGGCGCCTTGACGGCTGCGACTTTCAGGCCGCCACGCAACTTGTTAACGACGAGCGTCGCAAGCGCCTCGCCCTCAATATCCTCGGCGATGATCAGCAGCGGTCGGCCCGACTGGACAACAGCTTCCAGAATCGGGAGCATCGCTTGAAGGTTCGATAGCTTCTTCTCATGAATGAGGATGTAAGGGTCGTCGAGCTCGACATCCATTTTCTCGGGGTTGGTTATAAAGTAAGGCGAAAGGTAGCCCCGGTCGAACTGCATACCATCAACCGTGTCGAGTTCGAATTCGATGCCTGAGGCTTCTTCGATCGTGATAACACCTTCCTTGCCGACCTTTTCCATCGCCTCGGCAATCTTGCGACCGACGATCTCGTCGCCATTGGCAGAGATAATGCCGACCTGAGCGATCTCCTCATTGTTGGCGACCGGCTTGGACCGCCCCTTCAGATCTTCGACCACTCTTGTGACAGCAAGGTCGATACCGCGCTTTAAGTCCATCGGGTTGATACCGGCCGCGACCGACTTCATCCCCTCTCGAACAATGGCTTGGGCAAGAACGGTTGCCGTGGTGGTGCCATCGCCTGCGTGGTCATGGGTTTTCGATGCGACCGCTCGAAGCATCTGCGCGCCCATATTCTCGAACCTGTCCATCAGCTCGATTTCTTTGGCGACGGTTACGCCGTCCTTGGTGATCCGGGGCGCGCCATAGCTTTTGCCAATGACGACGTTGCGCCCTTTGGGACCGAGAGTGACCCGGACAGCATTGGCGAGAATATCGACGCCGCGGGTGATGCCTTCGCGGGCGTCGCGTGAAAATCTTACGTCTTTGGCTGGCATGGTACTGACCTTTGCACTTAATTTGTTTTTGGAGACATCCGCATTGGAGCGGGCTAAAGGATCAACTGACGATCCCGAGCACGTCGCTTTCCTTCATGATCAGCAGATCTTCGCCGTCGAGCTTGATCTCGGTGCCCGACCATTTCCCGAACAAGATCTTGTCACCGGTCTTGACGTCGAGCGGCGTGATCGTGCCGTCTTCGGCGCGCGCCCCTGTACCGATGGAGATGATTTCGCCTTCTTGCGGCTTTTCTTGGGCAGTTTCTGGGATGATAATGCCGCCATCGGTTTTGCTCGAGGCTTCGATCCTGCGCACGAGCACGCGATCGTGTAAGGGGCGGAAGGCCATATAGACACTGTCCTCTTGCTGGGTTGCGAAGGTCCGTCGCGTTCACAAGAGGCAGCCAGCGCCACCAAATTGCGTTTCGATCGATCTACGAACGTGCCCAGAACGCAATCAACGGATTACCGTTCCAATCGTAGGCAATATACCACGAAACGACCCGACTACGCAATTGCCGGGTCGGCCATACAGGCACTGTCAGGCCACCGTGCCGAGCGGGCAGGACGATGTTAGCGAACGATCATGACCCGCAAATTGAGCTACGACCGCCGGCCCATTGCGTTACTTCAATTCCTCGGGTGAGGTATCATCCGAGTGGTGCTTGTGTATGTTCGCTCTCCGGTGTTGCTTCGCCACTTCTAAGACCTGTCGTTCGAGCGCGGCGTCGGCGTCTGGCTGGGCTTAAATGCGTCGAGGCAGGCTCAAGAGCGAGCGCCCAGCAGCACAAAAACAAAGGGTACGTAGTTTCCCGTGGTGGCAGTCGGCGATTGACGCGACCAGTATTAAGTCAGCCTCGCACCCGGAGACATCTCATGTCACGTGACGATCAACTGCAGAAAGCAGTGCTAGCCGAACTGAACTGGCAACCCAACATCACCGCCGCGCATATTGGCGTAACCGCAGACAACGGCATAGTGACCTTGACCGGTCATGTTCATAGCTATGGTCAGAAGCATGCCGCCGAAATGGCCACCGGTCGTGTCAAAGGCGTAAAGGCGATCGCTGAGGAAATCGAAGTACGACTCCCCTTTGGCATCAAGCGCGATGATGCCGATATCGCCGCTACTGCTGCTAGCCGTCTGACTTGGGATGCAAGCACTCCGCGCGACGCAGTCAAAGTGCAGGTCGAGAAGGGCTGGGTCACTCTCACAGGCCAAGTCGAATGGCATTTCCAAAAGGACACTGTTGAGCGGGAAATACGCAACCTGATAGGCGTGGTCGGCGTTTCAAACCAAATCACGATCAAGCCCCAAGTCGATACGGCGCACCTGCAGGACGACATTCAGCGGGCACTCCACCGGTCGATCTTCTTCCAGCCGGATAAGGTTCACGTCACTGCGCACGACGGCCGCGTCAAGCTGACGGGGACGGTTGCGTCGTGGCAGGAACGACAGACCGCCGTATCGACGGCTTGGGCTGCACACGGTGCAACCTCGGTTGAAAATGACTTGGTTGTCGTCTGACCTTTTCGCTCGGCATCCCTTGTCTTGCGACCTCCACTGGTCGCCGGGCTTAGAGCCAAACCGCTGGCATAATCTTCCGGCGGCTGGATCGTGACGGAGTCGGTCTTGATGGAGTTGGATGGCCGGCCTGTGGAGAGACGCTGAGAACAAATAATCTTTATGGCCCCATCTCCAAAACACAGTGAGGATGGCACCCGCGACAGCCAAGCCGCCGTGCTGACGTTCCTTCGTCAAGAAAGCAGCGTTGCTCGCGGAGAAGTGGCTCGAGAAATCGATACTCATGCAGCGAGTATCTTTATTGCGGGCAATTGGGCTTGGAAGCTCAAACGCGCGGTATCCTTCGGCTATCTCGACTTCTCAACGGTTGCCAAGCGCCGCGATGCGTTGCGCGCCGAGCTTCTGCTCAATCGCCGCACCGCGCCTGATCTCTACGTGGCGGTTGTTCCCATCACATGCGACGATACGGGAAGTCATACGATCGGCGGAAGCGGTGAGCCGGTAGATTGGCTCCTCCAGATGCGACGCTTCCCGGACGATGCACTTTTTTCCAGTCTCGCTGATCGAAAAGCGCTTGGCACCGGCATTCTGACGAGGCTTACCGATGGCATCGTCGCGTTTCACGCCAATGCACAGGTGTTCCGCAGCGACGATGCTGCAGCGCGTTTCCGGGCCGTCATCGATGGTAATACGGGTAGTCTGGCCAACTTTCCCGAAACTCTCGACCCATTGGCTGCCGTCAGCCTTGGCGAGAGCCATCGTATGTCGGCTAGCGCGCTTGGTGCGCTACTCGACGAGCGAGGGCGGGCAGGCCGCGTTCGGCATGCACACGGCGACATGCACTTAGCCAATAT
>JAYVVA010000084.1:0-1535 GCA_043787435.1 Sphingomonadales bacterium
CCATGACAAGAGTGCCCGGATGCACAAAACAGATTGATCGAGGCGCGTCTTTCGCTGATCCCTCCCCAAGCGTCGGCAACGGATAGTGCGCAAGCGGGCGTTCTCGCCAGAAGCGCGTAGCCTTGAAACTACCCAATTTGAAGTCTGGAAGCGCCCGTCGACGGAACTTGCCTCCATTCGAAAACAGCTGTCATGTGGCCCACAAACGCCTATCGTTTTAACAGCTTGGGAGTTTTTAGAGGCCGCTGATGCAGTTTGACGATGTAATCCTCGGTCGACGAAGCATTCGCGGGTATAAGCCCGACCCGGTTCCAAAGCATTTGATCGAGGAAGTTCTCAAACTGACGATGCGTGCGCCGTCGTCAATGAACTCACAGCCGTAGCACTTTTACGTCATTACCGGCAAACCGCTCGATCGGATTCGCGCGGGCAATACCGAGCGCATGGTTGCAGGTGTTCCCCAATCGCGCGAATTCCGCACTGGGCACCCCTTTGCAGGTCAGCACTGCGACAGACAGATTGGCGTCGCCAAGCAACTGTTTTCTGCGATGGGAATTGAGCGCGATGACAAGGTTCAGCGCGAGGATTGGGTTCTGCGTGGTTTCCGTCAGTTCGACGCGCCGGTGTGCGTGATCATCACGTACGACAGGATCCTGAATGGCAGCGACGATACGCCTTTTGACTGCGGCGCTGTAGCCACGGCGTTGGTCAACGCCGCATGGTCCCGCGGGCTAGGCGCCGTTATCAACAGCCAAGGGATCATGCAGTCTCCTGTCGTCCGTGAGCACGGCGGGATTGCCGACGATCAGATTATCATGAAAAGTATCGCCTTAGGGTGGCCGGACGAGACATTCCCTGCAAATGCTGTTGTCTCCGAGCGAAAAACGCTCGATGAGGCCGCTGTATTCGTTGGCTTCGACAATGAGGCGCCCGGCCGGGGTTCGTGACGTTTCTGCACGGTCTGCCATTCATCTAAACATCTGGCAGCGTGCCGACGACCCCGTGCCCTAACAAGTGAGAGCTCGCGATGCGTCAATTCCTGAGTACCGCTGCACTGCTCGCTGCTTGTCTACCGATCGCACAACCCCTCTGCGCTGAGCAGGACCCGCCTTCGCCGATCCTGACAACTTCCGATGCCAAAGACGTTCTGAGCTACGCCCTTCCACAGATTGCTCGCGTTACCCACGTCGACCTTGACCTGACCGCCGATTTCAAGGCTCACGTGCTGCGCGGGACGGCCAAATTGGACATCGTCGCACAGAAGACCGCTGATCAAATCGTGCTCGACGACAAAGAGCTCGTCATCCAGCGGATCACCAACGCCCGCGGCCAGCCCCTCAAATGGTCGGTTGGGGCTGACGACGATTATAAAGGCGCAGCACTGACGGTAGAAATCGGTACCGAGCGCCGGATCGTCATTACCTATTGCACTGATCCCCAGGCACGTGCGCTGGGCTGGTTGCCCCCTGAGCTAACAGCGGGCAAGGCAAAGCCGTATTTGTTCAGCCAGGGCGAAAGCATCAATAATCGCAGCT
>JAYVVA010000085.1:0-1574 GCA_043787435.1 Sphingomonadales bacterium
GCTCACAAAGCGGCGAGTGCTACAGCCAGTGCCTCGATCTGTGTTTCGGGCTGGTCCCACGACACCACGAACCGGACTTCGCCCGCCGCCCAGTCGTAAAATTCGAACCCTTCCGCGCGTAACCGTCGCGCCTCGTCGGGCGTCATACGGGCGAACACTTCATTCGCCTCGACGGGGTAAATCAATCTTGTTCCCGCGGCACGCGCCAATTTGGCGGCACCCGCATTAGCCGAGCGTGCGTTGGCGAGCCAATGATCGTCCTTGAGCAGCGCGAGAACCTGCGCTGCGAGATAGCGACCCTTCGATACCAGATGGCCTGCGCGTTTGCGTCGGATGCGAATTTCGTTTGCGATGCTTGTGTCAAAACAGACGAGGATTTCCGCTGAAAGCCCACCGTTCTTGATAAAGCCGAAGCTCAACGCCTCGACCCCGGCCCGCCACGTTAAATCGGCGGGTGTTGCGCCGGTGTGGATGACGGCATTGGCAAAGCGGGCACCATCCATGTGAAAGCGCAAGTTGCGCGCCCTGGCCAGGTCACCAATCGCTGCAACTTCGTCGGGCGCGTAGCTGCGCCCGTATTCGGTCGCATTGGTGATAGAAAGGACGGCCGGCTGGACGCGGTGGACATCATCGGCAATCTTGCCGATCCGCGCTGTGATGGTTTCAGGAGACAGTTTTGCCCCCAGCCCGTCCGCGAGGATCAGTTTTGCCCCGCCGGTGTAAAATTCAATGGCGCCCGCCTCGTCATTCTCGATATGCGAATCGCGGTGGCAGACGACCCCACGAAACGGCGGGCAGAGCGCAGCGAGCGCGAGCGCATTGGCGGCTGTCCCGCTCGACACCCAGATTGCGCGGACTTGGGTTCCAAACAGGTCTGAAAAAGCGGCATCGAGCGAAGTGCTCAGTGCATCACCGTCATAGGCGGTATCGACATGGTTGGCACGCGCCAGCGCTTCGAGCACGGCGGGGTGAGCAGCAGCAGCGTTGTCGGAAAAAAAGCGCATGTGACGCCCATGCGGCGGCACTGCGTCAAAATCAATTGATCGGCCATTAAAACAAAGTCGAAGTGGCAACTGGTCGTGAAACGTCAATGGGGGCCGGGTGTTGCCACCGACCCTCCACTGCGCCGGATCTCACCGGTGTATTCTCCGTTAAACGAAGCCTACCCGAGGGTCGGCCTCCTTCCACAGCCACCCACCTGAAAGGTGCTGGCGTGCTGCGATCCCTTCGCTTTTCAGATTGGCTTTCACCCCCTTCGTCGAGCCAGCGGCATCGCCCGGTTGTCGCGGCTCTCGAAGGTGCGCGTGACGACAACTTTGGCCTTCACCCGCTGCGCGCTCCGCCTTTTGCCAACCCCTGGTACGGGTCGGAACGCTTCGTTTTCGACTTTTGTCTCGGCTCCACGACCATTACCAGCCCAGGGATCCGGTTCGTGCTGCGGACTTTGGAGCCCACAAGTTGTTCCGGCTCTGACATAAAGGTTGTCACGCTTTTCTGGGTCTCTCTAGCCCCAATCGATACGCTTAGGCCTGTGGATAACGAGAATATCGGGCGGACACCGCGCCTCAAGCGGT
>JAYVVA010000086.1:0-10216 GCA_043787435.1 Sphingomonadales bacterium
TTTCGGAAATAGGAACACCGGTAACCGTCCGCGTCGCATAATATCTTCAAGTAAAAGGGCGGTCTGGCTCTCGTGACGTTATGCAACAAAGCCATACGCCGCGCTAACCTGGAGCAGCTATCAACGAACCAAGTTTCCAAGCAAGGGTGTGCCAGATGATCCTCAGTGCCAAACAAGTCGGTTGGGCAGGTTGGCTAATTGTTGGGATACTCTCAGCCTGGCTGATTTGGCCGGCATTTTTCCCGGTCCACGTCGAAGGGTTCAGCGCATCCATTGTGGCGTTGGGTACGCACCTTGCCGAAGGATCAATGGCTGATTTCTTGCCCTCGCAGCCATTCAATACTGAGTATTTCACCTTGACCAAATTGGGCGCTGTGATGGGCGTTGCTGGTTTGGTTCATGCGTTCGGCATCGACGGAACGGTCGCCATGCGACTGCTGATGTGGGGCGGGCTGCTCCTCCTGCTTGCAGGGTCGGCCGTCTTGATGAAACGCTGGGCAGCGAAATCTTGGTTGGTGACCTGCGCGTCGCTGGCGCTCATGCCCGGCGTGTTTGAGAGCGGCTTTTTCTTCAACGACAACGTCCCCGCAGCTGGCGTCATGTCTGTCGCGCTCGCGTTGTTCCGACCGGCACGCGGGGTTCTTGGTTCGGTATTTTGTGGCCTTCTGATGGGGGTCGCCGTCGCTGGCCGGATCGATCTTGTTGTCCTATGCGCCGCCATTCCCTTAATCGCCTTGGCCGAACAAGAGCCCCGTGCCGCTGCCGCGACCACGGCTGTCGTTGCAGCGGTTACGATCGCTACCATTTTTTTGGTCTTTGCAATCGCAGGCTCCACGCCGTTCGACGCGCTGCACGTTGGCGCGATCGCCGTCGAGCTGTGGGCCAGACCGACCGGGCTCGCAAATCAGCTCGCGCTGTTGATCACGTTTGCAGGTTTAGCTGGCCTGATTCCGCTCTTGCTCGGTGCAGGTGCGCTATTTCGTCAAGGCGCGTGGCTGCGCGTCGCTCTGTTGGTCGGAATTCCTCTGCTCTTGAACCTGGTACTGGTCGGCAAGATGTGGGAAGTGCGCCAGCTCATAGCCCTAACGCCGTTTTTCGGCGCTTTGGTAGCAATCGGCGTAAACCGCCTGGCCGTCGATTTCCGTGAAGGGCGGCGGCTGCTACCTGTCGTGGTTGGGCTCGCTGAATTGGTGTGCCTGTTCGCGCCTGCAAGCCAAATCTACGTGAAGGATGGGCCGCGCGAGAGCTTTGGACGCATAGAGGGAATTCGGGTCTGGCGGGCCTGGCAGCAATCGGTTGAGAATGACATGTCGCGCATAGGTGGCGTCGTTGCCGCCGCCCCGCCCAACACGACACTTGCGATCATCGCAGATCAATGGGACGAAGATCGGTATGCGCACCTGGAACTGCTGCAGCACGGTTATCGGTCGGTCGCCTCGACGCCTATGTGCAGCAAGGTCGCGAGTACGATGCAACGCGGTAATCGGCGGATCATCCACATTACACTTCAACAGACGTTCGTTTCCTATTGGGAGGCGATTCAGGCCGATCGACTGCAGAACCTCGTTCTTCCCTGCCTGAATGCAGAGCGCCCGGGGGCAACAGTTCTGCTCGTCGGAGCGGTCAGAGCGGGCTTTATGTTCAATCAAGCTGTGATGCGTAACCTCGGCGCAGCATCTGCCGATCCAAGGCTCGTCGCGGCCGGCTATACCCCTATCCTTGCTATTCCCCTCGACGCTGACCGGCTTGCTCGCGTTGAGCAGGTATATCGGGAGAATGATCCGAGCCGCGGCAATCACTTCTCGATAACGCAAGGCATAGCGACAACCGCGCCCCGGACCAATTTCTTCCGCTAAATGGGGAATGCCATCCGCAGCGTAGGCGCACCGAATGCGGTGGCAGCTGACACACCGATGTCCGAGTCTTCAAAAATGAGGCATTCCGCCGCGGCAACATGCAGTCGTCCGGCAGCGAGCGCATAGGCTTCTGGATCAGGTTTATGTCGCGCAACGTCATCGCCCGTCACGGTCGTATCGAACAAATGCGTCAGTTGGTGATGCGCGAGGATAACGTTGACGCTGCTAGCCGATGCCGTCGTAACAAGAGCGGTCCTGCAGGCCGGTCGCATTGAGGATATGAGCGCAACAAGGCCGCTGTTGACCGTGGTGGCACCGATGCGCTCTCGATATATTGCCGCCTTGCGCGTTACCACGCGTTCCCGTGCAGCATCGGTATGATCGGGCATCAGCACCGGAAGAAACTGCCGCCAATTGCGCGCTGCTGCGATGCTTTCGAACGTTGCCAAATCGACCGCAACGCCGATCTCGTCGAGCGCTTCGAGATAGGAACCGCTATTTGCCTCACGCGTGTCGACAAGCGTTCCATCAAGATCGACAAGCAGCGCGCGGATCGAGCTCATGCGAAACGTGCCTGATAGCGCTGCAGCAGGAGCGCCGTGGCGGCAAAGAAGGCAAGTCCACGCTCGGGGGACTGGCGCATCTTATAGGGCGTCAGCCGCAGATAATGAACAATCTCATTAAAATAGGTCTCCCGCAGTCCGTCGTCGCCAAACCGCACACATATCTCGCTTTCCAGCATTCGATGAAGGACGGCATAGGCTTCGGACCGAATGTCGGGCAGCGTGAGCGCCCCCGCCGACACTTTAAACGCAACACCCCGATTGAGGCCCTCATAACCAAGATGCAGCGATTGCATCAGCTTGGCCCAATCGATCAGCGGTGTGTCAAAGATATTGTCCGGGTTCGGATCGATCACATAAAGTCCGTCGGGCAACGTTGGCGCGAGGATAATGTTTTCGATTGTCAGGTCGCCATGGATCGATGTCGTTCCTCGTTGACGAACCTGGGCAGCGAGCCATTTCGGATCGGTGAGCAGGCCCCACTCGCTCCAGTTGTGGGTCGAGCCATTGATCGTGACGTCGGCTGTGCCGAGGTGCGACTTGGCAAATGTCGCGATAGCATTTGCGTTTGCGGCCGCTTTCTCAGCGAGGTAGCGCGCGACGATTTCATCCGATGCAACAGCTGTTCCGCGGTGTAAGATGTCAATCTGGGTAAAAACGCGCTGGAGATTTGCCTGGTTTTGTCCCTGCGTCTGCAAATGGATCGCGTCGTAGAAATCGATGGCCTCAGGGAGGAGCGGCATGTCGTAACTGTAAGACCCGTCGCCTTTGCGGTCGGCGATGATCTCGACAAGGGGCAGGGGCGTTGATGCGTGCCCGCGCAACCAGTCGACCTGCTCCTTAAGTTTGAGCGCCGCACGGCCAGCGGCAAATTTGCGGATGACGAGCCGTTGATCCGTCTCGACGAGCGCGGTCAAGGCGTCTGACCCACCATGATAAAATTTGTGGACGATACAGTCGTCAATCGCGTCAAGGCCGAAGCCGCTCACCGCACGGTTTTCGCCGCTGAACAATGACCGCAGAAAATCGGCATACCCCATAGGCACGTTAAAGCGCTCGCTTCGCGCGTCGTGCGACGAGCGCCCGGTATGGATGAGGCGGTGCAAGGGACGTGTTGCACGCGAGACCTTTGCCGTTCGGATTAGGGGTTCAAGCAGCAGGATAATGAGTACCGGTGCCAAGGCGAATATGGCGAAGCTGTTTTGCCCGCCCGTCGCCCATGCGCCGTCGAATACAAGAGCGCGCAACGGCTGCTCGACCATCGCGGCCACGACATCCATCAGTCGTTGCCCGACAGACAATCCGAACACGCCATAGGCCGCACCGTAGAGGCTCCACATCCCGACGGTGGCAAGCGTGAATTTCCAGCGAAGCAGAGTACCACCGACCAGCATTTCTGTCGTCGACCAAATGAAATCAGTGACGGCTATCCGGATGCCGTCGTTGAAGATGCCCGCAACCAACCAGAGCGCACGTCGTACCCGCGTTGAGCCGCGCACGAGCATTGCGCCCAGAAGCGCAAGGCCCGCTGCCAACGCGAACAGCAAAGCTGTGGCGCTGGCAAAGCCTGGATTGCTCGACCGAGGGGCGAATGCGGAAATGATCAGTGCAAGCACGGCGAGATCGGCAACACGTTCAGCCACGATCGTGGCGATAACTTCGGCGAGGCGGATACGGTTCAGCCGGCTGACAACGATACCGCGGACGATCTCGCCAATGCGCAGCGGTATCAGTGCGTTGACGGCGTAACCAATGCCCAGCCCGATGAGCAGCGACTTGCGGCGGGTGCCGCTGTGTTTTTTGGGAAAGAGTGCCGCCCACCGCATGGCGCGGGCGACATGCGCGGCGAATAGAAGCCCTATGGCAATGATGAGTAGGGTGAGGGGCGTGTGCATCATGACCCCGCGCCCAGATGCATCATGGCGAGTGCGGCGACATCAACGCATGCCAACTCGTTCGGCGTACCAAAAGAAACATGTTGCTGCGCGAGCAGTTTTCCGACCGTGCCGCCATCAGCGATCAACGCGTCATAGAGGCCGCTGACAAACAATTCTTCATAAGAGCAGCTCTCCCGGTACCGATCGAAAAGCTCCAGGTAGCGCGCCGGCTGGGCGAAAAAATAGCAGCCTGCGATAGCGTGCGGTCCGACAACTCGCTTTTCCGCAGTACCCGCAACCCTTCCTGCCTCATCGGTTAGCGCATAGGAATAGGCGGGATTGCTTGAAGCAAAGCAAAGCAAAGCAGCGTCCAAATCGCGCTGCAGTGCGCCGATCAAGGGAGCCAGGTCAGCACGGAAGGCGTGGTCGCTGTCATTTATAGCCACGGGACCAGTCGTGGTCAGCGCTTGAATTCCGAGTTGGGCGGTTTCTGCCGCACCGTGGGTGACTTGTGGAATGACGACGATGCGCGCCTGCGGGTAGTATTCGAGGATGCGGGCGTCGATGTCGAAGGTGGAGACATGTTCCTCGAGGACCACGCAAACAATCTCGCGGAGGGCAACAGACCGGCGCACACTTTCGATCGCCCACCAAAAAAAGGGCCTGCCGGCAAGATCAATCAGCGGTTTTGGCTGGAACTCCCCGTCCTTGGAAAAGCGGCTGCCGCGACCAGCCATGGGCATCACGAGCGCTAAATCAGCCTTGGGCTCGGAACTCTGGTTGGAAGCGGGCGAATTCATTAAACGCTTGTGTAGGGATGTCCTTAGCAAAGCGTTAAAATGAACGCCGCTCGGCATGCCGGCTAGATAAGGCGATTGTTCTCGAAACGTGCGATCTCGTCGAACACATAGGATCTATGATGGACGCGGCGGTAGTCAGTCTTGCGAAAATGCTGCAGCCTGAAGCGATAATCGAGCGCAGCAGCGAGAGTTTCGAAGGCTTGCCCGGCCATCTTAACGTTCGAGACCTGGTCTTCCTCCCGCCACGATATCGGAAAAAAACCAATCCGGTTGCCGCGGTCGATCATGTCCATAAGTAGATAGGGGTTGAAATGCAGATCATCGGGTAGGCGCAGGATGGCTGGATCGGCAAACGCAGCATGCGATAGCAGGTTGAGGCCCGATCCCAGATCGAAGATGGGTCGTTGTGCCGCCGTCGAAAAAATCGTGTTGAAGACGCGATTGCCGACGATTCGAAAGGGGGAATATCCTTCAAGCCGCGCCCCCCCCATGAAGCGTGCACCCAAGTTGGCGTCGAAACGCTCATGCGCCCCACTCTCGAGCACGGGCAACACATCCGAAATATCGCCCTGATCGTCGCCATGAAGCGTAATGACATGCGAAAATCCGGACTTCGCGGCATAGGCATAAGCAGATTTGTGTGAGCCACCCAGGTTATAGTTTGCCGCATTACGAGCGACCCTGACCAAGGGAACATCCGGTAGGGCGGCAGCTGCAATGGCCGCATTGACGGTCCCGTCGATGCTGCCATTATCGAGAACAAGCACCTCAGAGATCCACCTCGTCACGTCGCCGGCAAAGCGAGCAAGCACACGCCCAATCTGCGACGCGCAATTATAGCAGGGAATGAAGACGAGGATCCGCTCGTTCATGCCGGGTTCGCTGCCCGCAGCCGACGCTGCGCATCGACATAGACCGAGGCGATGCCTGCGCCGATCTCAGTCGTTGCAGACCAGCCGAAGCGTTGGCGCGTCGTGCTCGGATCGCCTACCGCCGACTTGAACACTTCCTCGGTGATCCGTGTTCGGGAAAGAGGATTGTTGCCCTCGAACAGTACGGGATACTTATCCCAGTAGCTCTGAGGGTTCGCATACGCCGCGGCGATGTTCTTGCCGCTCGCCCGTAGAAACAGGTTGTAGAGCGCTGGCACAGAATGTCCGTGACCAGAACAGACGTTGAATCGGTCCGCACCAAAGCGCCCCGGTGCCTCCATCATGAGCGTCAGCAGCGTGACCACATCATCACTGTGGACATAGTCGCGTTCGGCGTCGCTGGCATTAAACAAAACAGGCGGGCGCTCCATGACGAGCTCTCGCGCAACATAGCTGGTGAATGGGGGACTTATCCGCGTGACGTCCTGATGCGGCCCATAGACGTTGAAAAATCGGGCAATGACGATGTCCATACCGTAATTTTTCGCAAATGACTGGCAAGCGGTCTCTGCAGCGGCCTTTGTACACGAATAAACAAGGTCGGGGGCAATCGGATGATCTTCGCGCAGACGGTCGGCCTTGGCGCCTTCGTACACCGCCGAGGTCGAGGAAAAGATGATGCGGCGAACGCCTGAGCGACGGGAAGCTTCGAGCACATTGCCCACACCCGCGACATTCACGTCGTAAGCCTCGCGCGGGTCCGTCTGGCACACAGGCAGTGCGGCAATACCGGCGAGGTGAAAGACCGTATCGATGCTCGCGCAGCATGCAGCGAGATCTTCGCTGCGGATATCCTTGTGCAGAAACGTCCCAAATGGCTTGCCGTCGATCAGCAGATTATCTGGATGGCCGAACCGCATGTTATCGAGCAACACCACCTCGTGGCCGTTGCGGTACAAGTGCTTGCCGAGCTGCGATCCGACGAAACCCGCGCCACCCGTAATGAGGACCTTCATCAGCGCTGCCCTTTATTGCTGCTGTTCGTGGCGCGCCTAGTCGTGTTGCCGCCGGCGCGCCAGCAACGACATGAAAAGGTAGTTCGCCGCAAACGTCAGTGGGAGAATCATAATCTTTGCAGCGATCGCCGGAAATCCCTGAGCCGCGAGCAAACTGACGGCTAGCGAGGCGAGCGAAACGCCGACGATCTGATAGCCGAGATAGGCGAGAAACAGTCCGTAGAGAAAGCCGCCTCGATACGCGAAAATGCGGCGGATCGAGACAAAGTAGACAAAGGTTACGGCGCAACCGCCGGCGAATATGTTGGCCACAAAGATAGATGATTCCATGTGGAGCATGCTGACGAACACGCAAAAGTCGATCCCAAGGCCAACGCCTGAAACGAGTGCAAAACCGGTCAGCTTCCAAAGTTGCGGCACAAGGCCTGCGGTACTCGCTTAGTAAGGCGATTAGCAATCGCGCCCAACGTAAGATCAACCCATTAGACGATGGGGTGATGTGGCGCTGCCCCGGCTGGCGCTTGACGTGATTGACGGCCAGCCGCAGCGTGACGATACCGATTTCGTTTTTGCTGGTATTGAGCAGACCCCCATCGACGGCCTCAGCAAGATGCAGAAGGCGCTCGACGATCGGATGGAAGAATTGGGCGGCGCGCCCATCCCGCCCAAGGTGATCCACGATCTTCGCCGGACCGCGCGGTCCTTGATGTCACGCCCGGGCATTCGCCCCGACATTTGCGAGCGTGTCTTGGGCCATGCCATTCCCGGCGTGTGGGGGGCCTACGACCGTTATTCCTATGCAGAAGGAGAAGGGCGAAGCGCTGGCGAAGCTCGCCGACCTGATCGAGCGGATCATTTCGCCCGAACAGCTGGACAACAATCCGATCCCGCTGCGCTTTCGCCAGCATCAGCCGCCCAACGACCTGCGCGCCAGCGCTTGATGGCTTTTGGCTAAGAGGACGCCGTGCCGCCAGCGGGCGCGAAGCCATTTTTCGTCAAGTCCATCAGCCGCACGGTCATACAGGCGTCGGGATCGCCGGGCATGGTTTCAAAACCGAAACCACTATAAAATGCCCAAACCCCGTCATCGAGCGGATGCGTGAGAACACAGAAACAGCCAAGGTCCTGCGACACCCGCACCGCCGTCGTCAGTGCGAAGAATATCAGCGAGCGGGCGCATCCGCGTCTCTGATAGAGCCGATCCACCGCCAGTTGACCCAGCAGGATAGCGGGGACCGGATCGGGCTGGTTGCGCTGGCGCGCTTTGGGGAGAAACGCCCGTTCGATGTTCGTTGCCGACAGACTTACATAGCCAGCGATTGCACCCGTTTGGGCATCGCACATGACGCTGACACGGGACACATCCATTTGCTGATTGTGCCATGCATGGCGACGCAACCAAATGTTCAAGGAGTCGCGTCCACAATCAAAACTCTGTCGGTCGTCATCCACCGCGAGCGGACGCGGCGTACTCAGTCCTGCCATATCGGCTTGTGGTTCGCGAGGTCACGAAGTGCGGGCACGACCTTGGCGGGGGCATCGACCCATGCTTCGAATTTGACCCACTCTGCCGCCGGAATAGTGACAGCACTGCGTTCCAGCATTTCAGCTTCTGCACCGTCGATCGCCTTTCGGCGGATGAAGTCGCTCAGCGACGTGCGGGCATGTCCGGCGGCGGCTTCAAGCAGCATTCGTTCGTTGGGGCTAACGCGAACGCTCAGGACGGCAGCAGTTCGGGGCATATATTCACCTGGGTATGATCAATGTATGACATTAGCATACACCACTTCAGCAAGCCAACAGAAAGAAGCTGGGCGCCTCCAAAAACCCTCGCCAAATTGTCGACAATCTGGTTCACTTGTCTCTGGTGGGAGGCGATGATGAGGCAGTCTGGTTTGTGTGGCTTATCGGATCATCTGAAGCGGCTGTCGGCGAACGGCGACCCGCTGGAGGAGCTGGGCCGGATCGTCGATTTTGAGGGCTTTCGTCCGATCCTTAACAGTGCGCTTGCTTATTCGGATGGGATGAAGGGCGGCCGCCGGCCCTATGATCATGTGGCGATGTTCAAGGCGCTGATCCTGGCGGCACAGAATAACGTCAGTGACGCGCGCATGGAATATCTGATCCGGGACCGGCTGAGCTGGCTGCGTTTCCTGGGCTTTGATCTTGGCGCACCGAAGCCTGACGCCAACACGATCCGGCTGTTCCGCGAACGGCTGACCGAGGCGAAGGCAATCACGGTTTTGTTCGAGGCGTTTGACAACCGGCTACGCATCACGGGCTATCTTGCCATGGGGGGACAGATCGTCGACGCGACGCTTGTTGCCGCTCCCAAACAGCGCAACACCCAGGAAGAGAAGGATGCGATCAAGGCGGGTAAGACAGCCAGCGAGGTCTGGCCCGACACGCCCGCAAAGGCTGCGCAAAAGGATGTGGACGCGCGCTGGACGGTGAAGTTCGCTGGACGGTGAAGTTCGCCAAGGCCCGTACCGCCGTGGGTGGCAAACCGCAGATCGACATTGCGATCCCAAGCTTTGGCTGCAAGAACCATATCGCCATCGACCAACGCTTTGGCTTCATCCGCAAATCGGTGGTAATCCACGGTGCCCGCAACGATGGATCTCAGCTGAGAGAAGTGGTGACGACCGACAATACCGCGTCTGACGTCTGGGCCGACACCGCCTACCGCTCAAAGAGCAATGAGGCCTGGATAGCCAAACATGGCCGGGTCAGTCGCATCCATCGCAAGAAACCCCGGGGCGAGCCACGATCTGAGGCGCTGCGCGCCGCCAATCGCGTCAAATCCAGAATCCGCGCGCGGGTCGAACATGTCTTTGCGCAGGAGAAAGCGCACATGGGCCTGTATATCCGCACCATCGGTATCAAGCGTGCCGAGGCTAAGATCACTCTCGTCAATCTAGCGTACAATATGAAGCGCCTGATCTTCCACGAACGACTGACCGCGACAGGATAAGTGTGTCCGAATCAGGAAATCGAAGCCAAAAACGCAAAGAAATCAGCCAATATCGGGCACTCAGCCATAGATCCTGTGTCGCCAAAGCACATCGAGCGCCATGCACGTTACATCACGCAGTTAATGGAGGTGCCCAGCTGCGGCTCTGGCGTTCATCAAGAGGGCGTTGAAGCGTCACGGCAGCGCTGAAAAGATGGTCACCGACGGGCTGCGGTCATACCCTGCGGCAATGCGCGAACTGGGCATTCTCGACCGCCG
>JAYVVA010000087.1:0-3246 GCA_043787435.1 Sphingomonadales bacterium
CGGGGATCGGACACCCTATTTCCCGAAATATACCGCGTCGGTGATGGGCTTCTACGATGCGCCGATGGGCGCGGGCTCGATCCACCTCCAGGCGAGCTATCAATATCAGTCGATGCAGTTCACCCGCTTCAACAATTTCGCGACGATCTACACCAGCAGCACGGGCACGCTCGTCACCAACGGGCCAAGCTCGACCTTCGCGGTCATTCCTGCGACGAACAATGTCAGCGCGTCGATCACTTATGACCAGGGCCCGTTCGAAATCGGCCTATTCGGTAACAACCTCATCAACGGGGTCAAGATTACGGACGTCGGCCGGGCGACCTATTACAAGCTGTACCAGGCCGGCGACCGGGTGAACTATGCGCGGCCGCGGACGGTCGGCCTGCGCGTTAAGGTGAAGTTCTAAATCGGGTAAGCGAGCGCGTCCACCGGTATGCTCGCCATGCTTTCGCCTGGGAGCGGACGAGGCGGATCAGGTCGCCTTCGACGATCGCGACATCGACGACGTGAAAACCCCAGTCGGGATAAGCCGTGTCGCCGATCGTGGCAGGGCCGACGGCGGCTTCGTACAGCGGGGTTGTCGCGGCGGCGGTCACGGCGAGGTAGCTGACCCCGTTGCGCCTGACGCACTCGCCCGAGAGCAGCCCGGCAATCCGTGCGAAGCGGGTAGGGAGCGGCCAGTTTGCGGGACGGGCGAACTGGGCCACTCCGCCTTTCCACCAAGGGTGGCCGTGCAGTCCATCGAGCGAAGCGGCGCCGCCCGCGAGCCGCGCGGGGTTGGTGCAGCCAGCTTCGAGCGCGGGGTCGTTCGAGCGGCCGAATATGGCGTTCGCGGGCGGACCGGGGGTGGCGCGGTAGCTTGCCCAAGTGAGGGCGCAGCCGGTCTGGCCTGCGGCGCGACACAGCGGGATCGACTTGAAGTCACCCCCGACGGACTTGCCCCTAGGCACGAGCACCGAGGTGCCGGGAAGGATTGCGGACAGCAGGCGGCGCTGGACCGGCTTGCCATCGATGTCCTCCGCGATGAGGCGCTTCAATAATTGCGAGCCCTGGCTGTGGCCGATGAGCACGAACGGGCGACCGTGATTGTCGCGCGCGAGATAGTCGCGCCATGCATCACGCACGTCACGGTAGGCGAGGTCATGGTCGGACTTATCTGCCGCACCGCCCATCATGGCGCGCAGGGCAGTCAGCGTGACCTGCCGATACATCGGCGCGAAGGTGCGGCACACCGAGCGGAACGGCGCGAGCTGTGACGCCGCCATCCCGCGTTCGCCCTCGTCCGCGATCATGTCGCTGTTTGGGGTCGGGTCCATCGAGACAGTCGGGTAAACGTAAAAACAGTCCGCGCTGCGTTTGTTGGCTCGCCCAGTGGCTTCGCGTTTCGGCTTACCTTTTGCCGGGACCAGCGTGACCGCGATGTCCTCAGCGCAGGCGTCGGCGCGCCCGGGGCGGCATAGCCAGTCCTTCGACCTGGCATAGTCGTTGGGGAGTGCGTTGGACGCGGCGGCGGCAAGGAGCCAAAGCATCAGTCGCGGAACACGATGGTGCGCGCGCCGGCGAGGAGGACGCGGCCGCTCAGATGAAGCGCAACCGCGCGGGATAGCACGCGCCGCTCGATATCGCGGCCTTTGCGGACGAGGTCCTCGG
The DNA here is from genome assembly GCA_043787435.1 of Sphingomonadales bacterium. Taxonomy (GTDB): domain Bacteria; phylum Pseudomonadota; class Alphaproteobacteria; order Sphingomonadales; family Sphingomonadaceae; genus Sphingomonas_O. Next base: position 1,654 of record JAYVVA010000087.1, read on the forward strand.
CGGTGTCGGCATGGCTGATCCGTTCGACATCCTGTTCGATGATCGGCCCTTCATCGAGGGCGGTAGTGACGTAGTGCGCCGTCGCCCCGATCACCTTCACTCCGCGAGCATGGGCCTGGTGATAGGGCTTGGCGCCCTTAAACCCGGGCAGGAAGCTGTGGTGGATGTTAATGCACCGCCCGGCGAAAACTTGGGCCAGCCGGTCGGAAAGGATCTGCATGTAGCGCGCGAGGATCACGAGCTCGGCGCCGCTTTTAACGAACAGCCGCTCGATCTCGGCCTCCTGCGCGGGCTTGGTTGCAGGCGTGATCGGCAGGTAGTGAAAGGGGATGTCGCCCAAGTCGAGATGCGGGTCGGCGGGGTGGTTCGAGATGATCCCCGCGATCTCCATCTCGAGCTCGCAGATCCGCATCCGGTAGAGCAGGTCAACGAGGCAATGGTCGAACTTGGAGACGAGGATCAGAACGCGCGGACGGTCGCTCACGGTACGAAGGACTATCTCCATGCCGTACTGCTGAGCAAGCGCGTCCATCCCACTGCGCAAATGATCGACGTCGCGGCCGTCAGCCATGGCGAAGATGATGCGCAGGAAAAACCGGTTTAGCCCGGGGTCGTTATATTGGCTCGATTCGAGGATATTGCCGCCCGTCTGGAACAAATGGCTTGAGACTGCGGCGACGATCCCCGGGCGGTCGTGACACGAAACGGTCAGCAGGTAGTCGGTCATGCAGGCTCCGGAACGGCGGCTGAAAGGTCTCGGATGCGCTGGTCGTCAACGACGTAGGTTCGCACGCTGGTGAAGTAATGATAGCCCGCCCAAAAGCCCGTCATCGACAGCGCCATCAGCGCGTAGCGGAGGGACTCGGCGTTGCTGCCGAGCGGTTCGGCGAGGCGATCGCTTATGAAACCGACGACGACCGGGGCGACGATGAGGTTGGCGATGTTGGCCGAGAGCAAACTCACCGCCATCCCCTGCGCGCGCATTGAAGCCGGGAGGAAGTTGAGCAGCAGCGCCATCGTTGGGCCGACGTAAAGGTAGATGGCGGGGACGACGATCCACAGCATCGCGGTTGCGACGGTCAGCGAGTGGGTATAGTATATGATGAACGACGGAACGGTCGAGCAGACGACCACCGCAGTTAGGAAGAAGGCGATCCGCTTGGGCTCGCGCATCGCGGGGAGCGCGAGGATGAGCCCGGTGGCGATGGTCGCGGCGATCCCGGCCCAAAGATAGATGGTTCCCAACCGCGCGCCGGCCTGGGCGGTGGTAAGGCCATAGGCGCGCTCGAGGAAGGTCTGGGTCCAGTACATTAATCCCCAGCCCCACAGGCAGATGATCGCACCGGCGGCGTTGATGTGGAATGCCGAACGCTGCGACCAGAGGAAGCGGAGCGTGTCGGGCAGCGAGACTTTGGGCGCTTTTGGGGCGGAGAGGCTTTCGAACCGGCCGCGCTTGGGCTCGCGGATCGTTAGAAGGATGATTACGCCGAACACCACGCCGGGCACGCCGAGCGCGATGAAGGCGGCGCGCCAACTGTGGAAATGCTCAACGATCTGCCCCGCGACGTTCGACCCGAGCCACGCGCCGAGTGG
>JAYVVA010000088.1:0-10146 GCA_043787435.1 Sphingomonadales bacterium
GCCCCCGGGACCGTGTCACAGGTCCGCGCGTCGGCGGGTGAGCTGATTCGCTTTGCCAAGGAACGCGGGTCTGCGGTTGTGCTGGTCGGGCATGTCACCAAGGACGGCAGCATCGCAGGCCCGCGCGTGCTCGAGCATATGGTTGATACCGTTCTCGCGTTCGAGGGCGAGCGCAGCCACCAATACCGGATTTTGCGGGCAATCAAGAATCGCTTCGGTGGGACTGACGAAATTGGCGTGTTCGCGATGGGCGAAGGTGGATTGGGCGAAGTCGGAAATCCATCAAGCCTGTTCCTGACGACCCGTGGTGAAGCGGTAACTGGGACGGCAGTGTTCCCGGCATTGGAGGGCACCAGACCGGTGCTCGTCGAGGTGCAGGCCCTGATCGTTCGACTAGCGAGCGGAGCCACGCCGCGTCGGGCCGTCGTTGGCTGGGATTCGGGACGGTTGGCGATGATCCTGGCCGTCTTGGAGGCGCGCTGCGGTCTGTCGCTGTCGAGTGCCGAGGTCTATCTGAACATCGCTGGCGGATACCGGCTGACAGATCCGGCGGCTGACCTTGCCGTTGCCGCAGCGCTCGTCAGTGCGTTTTCGGAGCGCCCTATTCCCGCCGATGTCGTGGCATTCGGCGAAGTTGCCCTTTCGGGCGAAGTCCGTCCTGTCGCGCACGGCGGCCTGCGATTGAAGGAGTCGGCAAAACTGGGTTTCGAGCGCGCATGGGTACCGGCCGGCGTCAAGGGAGAGGGAATCGCGACGAGCGGCTTCAAATCGCTCGGTGCGCTGGTCGACCATGTCCTCGGGAAGCGATAACGGACCCCCCTTGCGCCCCTCTTTCCCCGCGATTAGGGCTGGCCGCCGAACTTACACTCAGATGAACGAGAAGGACCCTTCATGAGCGAGACCGCCGACCGGGTGAAAAAGATTGTCGTCGAGCACCTCGGTGTCGATGCGGACAAGGTCACCGAAGATTCGAGCTTCATCGACGATCTGGGTGCCGACAGCCTTGACATCGTCGAGCTCGTGATGGCGTTTGAGGAAGAATTTGGCGTAGAAATTCCCGATGACGCTGCCGAAAAGATCTCGACCGTTAAGGACGCGATCACATTCATCGATGCGAACAAGGGCTAAACCTTTTTTGAAGGTCTGCTCAGGGCTTGAACAGGCTCGGCCCGCTCAGGGTCGGGCCTGTTTTGCGTTCGGGCTGTTTACTTAGGGGATTGGGATGCGTCGTGTCGTCGTAACAGGCCTTGGCCTCGTCACCCCGCTGGGGGCCGATGTCGAAACCACCTGGGCTAATATCCTTGCTTCCAAATCGGGTGCTGGGCGGATCACGCGTTTTGATCCCTCCGACCAGAAATGTACGATCGCATGTGAGGTAAAGCCTGCCGGTCACGCATATGGTTTCGATCCGAACCGGCGGGTGGATCACAAGGTCCAGCGCCAGGTCGATCCGTTTATCATTTATGGTATCGATGCGGCGGGTCAGGCGCTCGAAGATGCAGGGCTAACCGAGGCCAGCGAGCTCGAACGGTTCCGCATGGGTTGTTCGATCGGGTCGGGCATTGGCGGCCTGCCGGGTATCGCCAGCGAGTCACTGGTGCTGAACGAGAAGGGCCCAAGTCGCGTTTCTCCGCACTTCGTTCACGGGCGGCTGATCAATCTCATTTCTGGACAGGTCTGTATCAAATACGGGTTGATGGGACCAAACCACGCTGTCGTTACCGCGTGCGCGACGGGCGTCCATTCAATTGGAGATGCGGCGCGCATGATCATGATGGACGACGCCGACGTGATGCTCGCGGGCGGCTCCGAGGGTGCGATCTGTCCGCTGGGGATCGCCGGCTTCGCGCAGGCTCGTGCGCTCTCGACTGGCTATAATGACACCCCTGAGAAGGCTTCGCGTCCCTATGATCAGGGCCGCGACGGGTTTGTGATGGGAGAAGGTGCCGGCGTCGTGGTGCTCGAGGAATACAAGCACGCCAAGGCGCGCGGTGCCAAGATTTATGCAGAGATCCTTGGCTACGGATTGTCGGGCGACGCCTATCACGTGACAGCACCGCATCCCGAAGGATCCGGCGCGTATCGCTCGATGGAAATGGCCATGCGCAAGTCTGGTCTTAGCCTCGCTGAAATCGATTACGTCAACGCGCACGGCACATCGACGCCGCTCGGCGACGAACTGGAACTTGGCGCGGTGCGGCGGCTTTTTGGACCTGCACTCGAAACAATGTCGATGTCATCGACAAAGTCGGCAATTGGGCATCTGCTCGGTGGCGCCGGCGCAGTCGAGAGCATTTTTTGCATCCTCGCGATTCGTGATCAGATCGTGCCGCCAACGCTTAACCTCGACAATCCGAGCGAAAGTTGCATCGGCGTCGACCTCGTGCCGCATTTTGCGAAGAAACGATCGGTGAAGGCAGTGCTCAACAACTCGTTTGGCTTCGGGGGAACGAATGCTTCACTGGTGATGCGCGCCGTCTAGCTCTAGAGGCGGCACATGCGTCGCATCCTGCTTCTGATTATCGTCACCGCGTTCTTGGTTTTCGCTATCAGCCGCTGCTCACACGGTGGCGCGCCCCGCGATGTCGAGGTCGTCATTCCGTCGGGCTCAAGCCTGAAAGCGGCGGCGGCCACCCTCGAAACGGCGGGTGCCATCGACTCGACGAATGCTTTTTTGACCAACGCCAAGCTGTTCGGGTCGGAAGAGCCCATCAAGCCGGGCGAATATCGCATAAAAAAAGGAATGGATGCGGCTGCTATCCTTGCGTTGCTCCAATCGGGCAAGGTGATCCAGCGGTTCGTGACTGTGTATGAGGGTATGCCGTCGATCCTCGTCTATGAACGGTTGTACGCGACACCGCTGCTAACCGGCGAAATTCCTGTACCGCGTGAGGGATCAGTGCTTCCCGACAGCTATGCCTACAGCCGTGGCGAGACGCGCAAGTCGGTCGTCGCCCGGATGCAAAGGGCGATGCAGACCGCGATTGCCAACGCTTGGTCGAAACGAAAACCCACAACTGCGGTCACAACGCCCGAGGCAGCAATTATCCTTGCCTCGATCATCGAAAAGGAAACCGCGAGAGCCGAAGAGCGCCGGCTGGTCGCAGCCGTTTACAGCAATCGGCTGAAACGCGGGATGCCGCTGCAGGCCGATCCGACCACGATCTATCCGATCACCAAAGGCAAGCCTCTCGGGCGGCGGATCTTGCGGTCCGAACTCCAGAGCGAAAACCCTTACAACACCTACCGCCGCAACGGTCTGCCGCCGGGACCGATTTCCAATCCAGGCAAGGCGTCGATCCGGGCTGCCCTCGACCCTGCACCTTCCGACGCGCTCTATTTCGTCGCGCAGCCCGGCGGCGGCAGCGCGTTTGCGGACACGCTCGAACAGCAAAATGCAAACGTGCAGAAATGGTATGCGCACCGCCGAGCCAAGGGCGAGATGTAGTCATTTTTCCCGGCTCGAATGCTTGCGGTGTCGGGAGCGAGCCAACGCATCGCGCATAGCGATACTGCTTCGACGCCGTGGACAAAACGCGAGAGCGACGACGATAAACGGACTGTGCGACCGGACCACTTATCGTGAGTGTGCCAAGGCCCGAAAGCGCTTTGTTCGTCGAGAATTTTCAGGAAACCCGGATCTCGCGAACCGTTGGCGAGCTCTTGCTCGTAAGCCCAGCTAGGTCTTTTGATGAACCGATCGACAGGGTCGCAAAGGCTCATTCGTTCTTCGCAGCGACAGGGGTCTTTCGCAAGATTGGTCAGTCAAAATCGAGCACGACGGAGCGGGCAAGCAGTGCGCTTGCCCGCTCCGTCTTCGCTCAGGTTGCGCGGTTCGACGACACAGGCCTCTTGGTCACGTCGAAACGGTCGGCGTTCATGATCTTGACCCAAGCCGCCACAAAGTCGCGCACGAACTTTTGCTCATGTCCGCGCTCCGCATAGACTTCGGCGGTCGCACGCAGTTGCGAGTTTGAGCCGAAAATTAAGTCGGTACGGGTCGCGTGCCATTTTTGCTGAAGTCCGCCGCGGTCATTGCCAATGAACTGCTCGTCGCTGCTGGTGTCGACCTCCTCCCAGAAGGTGTCCATGTCGAGCAGATTGACGAAGAAGTCATTCGTCAGCTGACCTGGACGTTCTGTGAAGACGCCGTGAGGCTGGTCGTCGTGATTGACGCCCAGAACGCGGAGTCCCCCGACGAGCACGACCAACTCGGGCGCCGAAAGCCCGAGAAGGTGCGCGCGATCCAGCAGCAACTCTTCTGTCTTCACGGCCTGCTTGGTCGCGAGATAGTTGCGGAAACCATCGGCTCTGGGTTCCATCGCCGCAAAGCTGTCGATTTCGGTCCAGTCCTGCGTCGCGTCGCCGCGACCGCCGGTGAACGGTACGGTGATAGCCGACCCGGCATCCTTGGCGGCTTTCTCGATGCCAACCGAACCTGCCAGCACAATGGCGTCAGCCATAGATAATGGCCCGCGCAGCGCATCGAGCTTGGCCAGCACGATGGCAAGCTTTTCGGGTTCGTTGACAGCCCAATCCTTCTGCGGGCTGAGACGGATCCGGGCGCCATTTGCGCCGCCTCGGTGGTCGGACCTGCGGTACGTAGATGCCGATGCCCAAGCGGTCTTTACCAGCTGACTGACGCTGAGGCCGCTTGCCAGCACCTTTTCCTTGAACGCCGCAACATCGGCGTCCGACGGGGCAGTGCCACCCGGGATCGGATCCTGCCAGATCAGAGCCTCGTCGGGCACTTCAGGCCCCAGGTAACGGACCTTTGGTCCCATGTCGCGGTGCGTCAGCTTGAACCAGGCGCGCGCGAACGCATCCTTGAAGGCCTCGTGATCGGTCCGGAACTTCTCCGAAATCACCCGGAACTCAGGGTCCATTTTCATCGCCATGTCGGCGGTCGACATCATCGTCGGCACGCGCTTGGACGGGTCATGTGCGTCGGGCGCCATGTCTTCTACACGCTGGTTGATGGGCTGCCACTGGCGCGCACCTGCCGGAGTTGTCACGATTTCATAGTCGTAATCGAAGAGCAGACGAAAATAGTTTTCGCTCCACTCGGTTGGTGTGTTGACCCACGCGCCCTCAAGCCCGGAAGTGATGGCGTGAGCGCCGACACCGGTTTCGTGGGTGTTTGTCCAACCAAGTCCCTGCAGCGCTATGCCGGCGCTTTCCGGGGTATCGCCGACGTGCGCAGCATCGCCTGCGCCGTGCGCCTTGCCGAAGGTGTGGCCCCCGGCAGTAAGGGCGACCGTCTCTTCGTGGTTCATCGCCATGCGCTCGAACGTAGTCTTGATGTCATGCGCCGACTGCAGCGGGTCCATGTTGCCACCGCGTCCTTCGGGGTTGACGTAGATTAGTCCCATCTGAATCGCCGCGAGGGGCATTTCGAGGTCCATTTCCTTGTCCGGCTGGATCCGCGTTTCAACTCCTTGGCTCACCCAGAGCTCCTCGGCGCCCCAATATGTATCGCGCTCGGGCTCAAAAACATCCTTGCGGCCCCCGCCAAATCCGAAAATCGGCCCGCCCATCGACTCGATTGCCACGTTGCCGGCGAGAACAAACAGGTCAGCCCAGCTGATCTGCGGGCCGTATTTCTGCTTGATCGGCCACAACAGGCGGCGCGCCTTGTCGAGGTTTCCGTTGTCCGGCCATGAATTGAGCGGCGCGAACCGCTGCTGGCCGCTGGAAGCCCCGCCGCGGCCATCCGCGGTGCGATACGTACCCGCCGCGTGCCATGCCATGCGGATCATGAAGGGACCATAATGCCCGTAATCGGCAGGCCACCACGACTTGCTGTCTGTCATCAGCGCAGTGAGGTCGCTCTTCAACGCAGCATAATCGATCGATTTGAACGCTTCTGCATAGTCGAAATCAGCGCCCATCGGGTCTGGTGATGTGCCACCCTGATGGAGGATGTCGACTGGCAAGGCGTCCGGCCACCAGTCCTTGTTCGTACGACCAAGCAGCGAGCGCGCGGCGCTGGGCGTGTGCATCGGGCACTGCGAGGCAGCACCATCGTCTTCGTAGTCGGCCATGAACGGCTCCTCTTTTTCGGGTTCTCTGTCGCCACACTTCGCCTACGCGTGTCTCAGTGTCCAATCGATTAGTCGGTATGCTGTGATCGACTGAACCGTTTAGTCGCAAAACCGGGTCGACGCTGCTGATCTAGGCAGGCCTGATCTGAGCAGCCCCGACCTGAAAGAGCCGGACCTACGCTGGTTCGGTTGCTGCCGGTCCCCCATTGCTGACGGCCTCGCGCAGCTTTCTGGCCAGAAGTCGAAATTCGTCTCGCCGCGCGCTGCCTGCACGCCAGGCGAGCACAATTTGCCGCTCGGCGCCCGGTGACAGTTTCATGGTGTCGATTGCACGGCCCTTCAGCAGACCGGCGTCGATCGCCATGCGCGGAAGGAACATCGTGCCTAACCCGGCTTCGACCAGCTCGATGAGCGTCTGTAACGAGCTTGCAACCATGGCTGCACTGCGAACCCGGGGTACGCCGCAGGCGATGAGCCCGTGCTCGTTGAGGCAGTGTCCCTCTTCAAGCAGCAGCAGCGACTGGGGGTCGGGAACCGGAGGTAGCGCCCCGCGCGGGGCTGCAAGCACGAGGGGGTCGCGCAGTATCTCTTCGTGTTCGATTCGCCCGCAGTCATAGGGAAGCGCAAGAATGAGCGCGTCGAGCATACCGCGTTGCAGTGCAGTACAGGCCGCCTCGCTCGTTTGCTCGCGCAAATAGAGGACTAGTGCAGGAAAGGCTGTGCGGATCGGCGAGAGAATGCGCGGCAGTAGAAACGGCGCGACCGTCGGGATGATGCCGAGCCGCAAGGGTCCGGTCAGCGGCTCGGCAGCCATCGATGCAAATTCGGTGAGTTCGTCGGCGGCGTCAACCAAGCTTCGTGCCCGGGCGACGAAGGCCTCTCCGACCTCCGTGAAGCGCAGCGATCGCTTGGTCCGCTCAACGAGCACGACCCCAACGAGGCGTTCGAGTTCCGAGATGCCGGCCGACAGCGTCGACTGCCCGACGCCCATTACGGCCGCAGCCCGCCCGAAATGTCGTTCAGCGTCGAGGGCAACGAGAAACCTGAGTTGGCGAAGACTTGGGCTGAAAGCGGTCATGGCAGATGCTGTTCGGTTCCCGAGCGGAGACGTTGCGTCATGTTACAGATAGATGAGCTTGGGCGACGTCGCACGCAAGGAACCTCGGCATCTCGATCCGGAACAACAACGACTTCAGCAACCGGCTGCAGGGCGTTGTCACAGACGCAGGCCCGTGTGCTCTGGCAGGCCTGCCATGAGGTTGAGGTTCTGCAGCGCCGCCCCGCTTGCACCCTTGCCCAGATTGTCGAACGCAGCGACGAGGCGGCACTGGCTTTTGTCAGCGCTACCGAAGACGTAGAGTTCGATCCCGTCGCGATTGGCAAGATGTTCGACTGTCAGGCTTGCTTTCTCAAAACGGAGAACACGGACGATGGTCGACCCTTCGTAGAAACAGGCAAGGGTATCGCGTGCTTTGGCAGGATCGAGATTAAATACAGGCACATCGACGATCATGCCACGATGTGTCGCCGCGACAGAGGGCGCGAAAAGTGGCGGGTGGCTGAGCCCGCTGCGGAACTGCATTTCCGGGACATGCTTGTGCGAGAGCGTCAGCGCATAGGTGCGCCATGCCGTCGCAGCGGCGCCGCTCTCGAACTCGGCGATTACCGCTTTCCCACCGCCCGAATAGCCCGACACAGCATTGCAGCTCAGTCGTGTATCGCGATCGATGAGGCCACCGCGCACCAGCGGCGCGACGAGCGCGATAAATCCGGTCGCGTAACAACCGGGGTTCGACACGCGCAGGGCTTGGGCGACGGTCGTGCGCCCGATCAGCTCGGGGAAGCCGAACACCCATTCCGAAGCCGTGCGGTGCGCACTCGATGCGTCGATGACGCGCGTTGTCGGATTGTCTATCAGGCTCACGGCCTCGCGCGCAGCATCGTCGGGCAGGCACAGGATGACGATATCAGCTGCATTGAGCGCATCGCGGCGCGCCTCGGCGTCCTTGCGCCGTGCGTCGTCGAGTCTAATGAGATCGAACTCGGTACGCCGGGTGAGGCGGGCTTCAATTTCAAGCCCGGTTGTTCCTGCCGCGCCGTCGACAAAGACCCGTGTCATGCCTTTAAATCGTCAGGTCGCTGTTCAAGTACTGCGACTTCGACATACCCGACTGGACCGACTTCACCGCGACCCCACGCCCAAACCGCGCCAAGGTCGAGCACATAGAACATGTCGCCCGCACTCAATCGGCCGCGCGCATCGGCGCCGATCTCGGGGCGACGGAACACGACCGCGTCCCGTTGCAAGCGATGCGGCATAGGGTTGGCATAATGTTGGGCAAAAATACGATCTGCCACGGCAATTTCGGCGAGATCGCGACGGACGGCAAACCGGCCAGGTTCGAGCGAAACCGAAGGGCCGATCAGACGGAACTGCCTACGCGGCGGCGCGGCGACTTTGATCACCGCTGACAAGTCGTCCAAATTCGCCAAGAAAGTCTGCCCCTGCCTGTGTCTTCGCCACGAAGACATTTCGTCGGTCGTCCTCGTCGCGCTGGCGCGCCAGATAGCCCAGCCCGCCCAACCTGTTCAAGGCGCGTGTCACGACGGGCTTAGAGACATTAAGATCCCGGGCAAGTCCGCGCACAGTGTGCGGCCCTGGTGTCACGTAGACGACCATGAGCAACGCCATCTGGCGGTTGGTTAGATCAGGCTGGCCGGACCGCACATAGTCCAGCAGCGTCGTCATCCAGTCGTGTAGCATTGATCGGGGCACAGTCGTTTCCTTCCCACCCGCTTATGTGACGGATGATTTGTTGAGACTGAACGACCGAAGGGCGTAACGGTTGCGTGGGCTGCGATCAGCCGAAGCGATGCTGGACCATAGCCCAGACAGCGCGCAGCCCAAGCGCTTCGCCGCCTTTGGGACGGCCAGCTTTGGACGTCGGCTGCCATGCAAAGGTGTCGAGGTGAAGCCAGGGTGTGCTGGCCGGCACAAAGCGCTGGAGGAAGAGGGCTGCTGTCACTGCCCCGGCAAATCCTCCGTCGGGCGCGTTGTTGAGGTCGGCAATGTCGGATTTGAGCATATCTTCGTAGCCGGCGTGCAGCGGCATGCGCCACAGCGGATCATCGCACGCCAGACCGGCGGCGAGTGCAGAGCTGGCAAGGCTGTCGTTGTTGGCAAACGTCGCGGGCAAGTCGGGACCAAGCGCAACACGCGCGGCGCCGGTGAGGGTCGCGAAATCGATGATCAGGGCAGGATCGGCTTCGCCTGCCTTGGCAAGCGCGTCGGCCAAAACCAGCCTCCCTTCGGCATCGGTGTTGGCAATTTCGACAGTAAGCCCTTTGCGGCTGGTCAGCACATCGCCGGGGCGCATGGCGTTGCCGGCAATCGCGTTCTCAACCGCGGGGATCAGCATGTGAAGCCGCACAGGCAGCCGCGTGGCCATGATAAGTTGCGCGAGTGCAAGCGCATGCGCAGCGCCGCCCATGTCCTTTTTCATGAAGCGCATGCCCGAAGACGGTTTGATGTCCAGGCCGCCGCTGTCGAAGCACACCCCCTTGCCGACGATCGCCAGACGGGGACTGGCTGGATCGCCCCACTCCAGTTCGATCAAACGGGGCGCGAACTCGCGGCCTGCGGCCATGCCGACGGCATGGATCATCGGATAATGGATTTCGAGGTCGTGACCGCGCGTAACGGTGAGCTTCGCGTCGAAAGCCTTGGCAATGCGCGCGGCTTCGGCCTCGAGTTGGGGCGGTCCCATATCGGCGGCGGGCGTGTTGACCAGATCGCGAACCAAGGCGACCGCGTCAGCCTCGCGAACAATGGCATCGATATTGGCGGGGCTATCAGTCAGCAAGACGCGCGGACCAGCCACCTTGTCGCCGTTCTTGTACCGATCGTACCTGTAGTGTGCGAGCAACCAGCCAAGCGCCGCGGGGCCGGGCGCCCCGTTTGCGAGGCGGTATATCCCCTCAGGCAGCGTCTCGGCGAGTTTCGCCAGGCACCACGACGAGAGCTTGTTGACGTCGGCAACGACGGTTACGACCGACCAATCTTCCGCATCGTCGCCCGGCAGAATGGCGCTCGCATAACCGG
>JAYVVA010000089.1:0-1547 GCA_043787435.1 Sphingomonadales bacterium
TTGGCCTGCCAATCCCGCACACCGCCATCATCCCGCGAAACAAGGACAGGATCGGCGATACGCTTGCGATATTTCTCCGCGACAATTTCCTCACCCCCGCAGTCGTGGCACGGCGGATGGGACGCATCGATCTCGCGGCGGCGGCAGGGCGGTTTCTGACCGATGCGCCCGATAGCGGTGGCCGACTGAAAGAAGGGGCGTCGCGTCTGGCAGCCGACATGCTTGGAGCGCTCGACCCAGAGCGCCTGGGCGGGATGGTCAAGGGAGCGATCTCGGCGCGCATCGCAGAACTCGATTTGGCCCCACTGCTGGGACAGGCGCTCGCCGCTGCAATCAGTGAGGGGCGCCATCGCCCGCTGCTCGATGGCATCGTGCGCTGGGCAGCCAAAACGCTCGACAGCAATGATGACCTGATCCGCGACATCGTCCGCGCACAGGCGGGGTCTGTCATGCGCTGGACAGGGCTCGACGAGACGCTCGCCAACAAGATCATCGACGGCCTGAACAAAATGCTGTCGGAGATGGCAAGTGACCCCGATCATCGTCTGCGCGCGAAAGCGGAAGAAGGGCTCGCTCACCTCGCCATCGACTTGCAGGACGATCCGAAAATGCGCCAACGCGTTGCCGATCTGCGCGACGAAATCATGCGCAACCCCGCGATGCGACGATGGCTCGATGGCCTTTGGGAGGCGGCGCGCGCCGCGCTGCTGCGCGCTGCCCGCGATCCCGACACGGTGCTGGCAGGCAAGCTGGGCGACACATTGCTGCAGATCGGCCAGACACTGCAGGAAGATCTAGAGCTGCGCGCCACCGTCAATCGCTTTGCGCGGCGAACTGCGGTCGGAATCGCCGCGAGTTACGGCGATCAGATCGTCAAGCTCGTTTCCGAGACTGTGCGGGCGTGGGATGCGCAAACCATTACCGATCGTGTCGAAAATGCCGTCGGGCGAGATCTGCAATATATTCGCATCAACGGGACGGTGGTGGGAGGGCTAGTTGGCGTTGCCCTCTACTTTATCGACAAGTGGATTTAGCTGCTGCCCCACACAACCGCCTGCGCCACCACGACATGCGCGCCGTTGAACGTCGCTGCAGGCGACCCGTAGAGTTGATACCCCTGCGCGAGTGCATCCGACACGCGGGCGCAGAACGCATCGTCGTCCTTGCCCGTCAGCAGGCGGTAGACGAGTTTTCCGTCAGGTGGCGATGATTTGGTCATAGCGAGCGCTCCGCGAGAGTTCGTTCCCATGCCAGCGCGTCTTTGACGATGCCGTCAAGGTCTGCGCGCCGGGGCGTCCAGTCAAGCGTCGACAGGATCCGACTGTTATCAGCGATCAACGCATCGGGGTCGCCGGGGCGACGTCCTTGGTAGTTCCGCTCGAGCTTGAGGTTCGTCACGCGGTCGACAGCGTCGAGAACCTGATTGACACTAAACCCACTTCCGTAGCCAGCATTTGCCGTCAAACATTCATGCGGACGGGCAATCAACCAGTCGAGTGCAGCAACATGCGCATCGGCCAGGTCGCTGACATGGATGTAGTCGCGAA
>JAYVVA010000090.1:0-3976 GCA_043787435.1 Sphingomonadales bacterium
GCAGTGGATGAGCAGATCGGTCGCGAATTAGTAAATCTGCTGCTCGTCCTTGCTCATTATCCTTATGAACCGAATGGCCATAGTCCTCCGCAAGTTCGGGCGGCATCGGTCAAAGTTCCCACCTCGTCAGTGTCAGCGCTCTGGGACCGGGTCCGCACGATAGGCCGGCCGACGGGTCACAAGCGCTGAAGGTCTCGTGCACGAGCAACCCGGCGCGCCCGTCCTGAACGCGGCAACAGTTGCGCGCAAATGCGGTGTACTAGGTAGCTGAAGCAATCTCCGCTTCGCGCTCGTTCAATCCTTGCTCGCTCCTCGGCGAGAATGGCTTGGGCTAATTCGAATGCGGCACGGCGCCGCGAGGATGTCGTAAGCCTCAAACCAATCGCATCACTTGGACGGGTGATCGCTTTGAGACGCCGGTAACGATACCCCGCAGATGACACCGTCGTCTTAAGCCAAAGAATGACGAACTCGGGCTTCTGCGATTTCGGGAGGTTTGGGCCGGAATGGACCCCGGTCGATGTGGACCATCGCTCGCCGGCGTGACATACGCCCGCAAACTTTTGATAAGATGTCGGAAGAGACCTCGACAACTAAAGCTCTCGAACATTTCAGCTCACCCCTCAGGGTCGAACACCTCGTTGTCGGCCGGCCACTTTTCGACGTTCGATAAATTTGGGGTTGTATAATGCCTTGTGCGATTGCCCCCGGAACGGTCAAATGTCGCGATGATCGGTCCGGTTTGCTCAATGGTTTTTGCCACGTTGGACGACGCAACACCCAGATGCTCGTCGATCAAGCGGTCGCGAATAGCTTGAGTTCGTGTGACGCGGTCGCCGCTATTAACTTCTCGAGCGTCAATTGTAGTGTCGCATTCTGCGTCGAGACGCAGCGAGCGGCTGTTCATGCTCGAAGATCCAATGCGCAGGAGTGTGCCGTCGCTGACCAAAAATTTTGGTATGAAGGTAAATAGGCACACCGCCGTTTTTGTGCGGATGGTAAACTCTGATGCGGTCAGGCCGATCGAGTTTGCGGAGGCGTTCGATCAGGCGTACCCACACAGTATTCATGGCGATCGGCTGCAACCGGCCATCTGAGGTCACGGGCTCCATGAGAACGATCTCGGGGCCACACTGGTCGGCACGACGCTCAGCGATCGCTTCCGCAACGCGCAGGTTACATCGTGCCAAGGCCCATAGGCCTTGCCACTGGGTCGTCGACGGCGCGGCTCGTCGTCGGCGCGCGCGCGTCCCAACGATCGCTGGTCACGTTAATTTCGCCGCAAAAGGCAAAGTAATTATCAACGAAGACGATTTTTGGCGGTGCGATGCGCCGTGGGGATGCGAATTGTCGAGCTTGGTGTGCATGCGTAGATGCCGCATCCATTTGATGACCGTTAAGATGTTCGCGCCGTAAAACGGTGATTTAAACGCGCCCATGTCCCACCGTAGGAGGAAAACTTGGAGCTTGGGATTCTTCTCGACCAGTAGGCGACGGAATTCGCCTACTGTCGCGGGCCCACCACCGATGTCGGATTCCCCGGATTAGATGCGCGCGTCGAAGTCCCAGCCAACAAGAATGATCCGTTGCCGCGCTTTCAGCCCTGCTGCGCGGACAAAGCGGAAATAATCCGCGGCATCAATGATGACCGTTGCGCACGTTGCCCGTTCGAGCCGCCAGCAGTTCGACCCAGCTGAAAGCGTGGCTAGATTCTTGATATCCAAGTAGCGACCCCAACAAGACACCGAGCAACTTCGCTCAGTTTCGGTATGACTGATGGTGCCGTACGGTCGCACCACGCCCCTTAAAAGCGGCTATCGTTCAAGCGTAGCGGCCGACCGCCGCAAGGAGCGCCGACGCTGGAAATATATCCCGCCAATCAGCAGGAGCGCAGCGCTGCCCATGACAAACAGAATGGTCGGCGTAAAAAATGCATGAACCGCGCGTTCCAGTCGAGGTCCGAAGCGATAGCCAAGCGTTGTGAAAATTGCCGCCCAAAGCGCCGCCGATGCGCAATTCAACCCAAAGAACTGCCGCGCCGGGACGTGCGAGACGCCGATGGCGACGGGTCCGGCAACGCGGAAGCCATAGACGAACCGGAACGTGAAACAGAATGCGACAGGATAACGATCGATAAACGTGAGCGCTCGGGTGAAAACTGCTTTTTTAGAGACGTTGGTGACGAAGCGTCCGTTGCGCTGCGATCTTCCGAGCACAAAGAAGATCTGATCAGCGATAAGCGAGCCGGCCCACGCTGCAAAGGCCGCGGCAAACGGATTGAAGAGGCTGTGGCTTGCAAGAATGCCTCCTGTTACGACAGCGGCTTCCCCCTCGAGGCCAGCGCCGAGCGCCACGCCAAAAATCCCATATCGGGAAACGAGGGACGAGAGGGTCAGAAGCATAACGGTCGAACGCACAAACGACGCAGAGGTTCGCGCGACGGGGTTGCGCGACATTCACGCTTCTCAATGGTGCTTGTATGTCGGCGGATCACCGCGCTATCTATTCTCGTCGATATCGCCACAAAATGCTGCGGTCGTACGCCTAGTGGCCTCACGTCTATCAACGGCGATTATCGGCTCGTTGCGCCGATTGCCTCAGAGTCCGCCTCTCATGGCCGGCTTTACCAGTCCGAAAGCGCTTCGGACTGCTGTACGGGTCTCTGGCGACAGGCTTTCATCGTTAAGCGCCGCCCGGAACTTCTCGAGGATGTCGTTGTCACTGCCTTGCGCGGTATCCAGACCGTTGGGGTCTTTTTCGGGCCTGTTCCCAAGGAAAGTAACATCGTCCTGAAACTGAGTGAAAAGCCTTGTTCGGTCGCTCGCGAGGACATCTAGCAGGTTTTTTTGGCGGACTTCGCCGGATAGCCAGACGGCGTCAGCGTCGGCGACGGTGCCATCAGGTGCAGCCGCATTCGGTGAGTCGCAGGCACTGATATCAGCAAAGGTATCGAACATGGCAGCTGCTCCGTCGAAGGATAATCGGTCCCAACGACGGAAGTGCGTTTAAGGTTGCGTCACGCTTGGCAACAGTAGCCGGCTATCCCGAGCAGAGGTTCGCGTTTTTCCTCATTCTGAGCTTCTGCTAAGAGAGGGTGCAAACTGATACCCTCCTTCGACGTTAGGTCGTCGCAATCTGTAAATAGGCGTCGAGTCGGGACCCGCGGGGGGCGTCCAAAAGGGACCCCTTTATCGTGCTGGTCGGCATCGACGTTGGGCGCACCGTTCGCGCTGCTTGCGTAATTGCTCACGGGGCTGGCTTTTTGAGGCCTGATCAGGCGACGGCGAAGTTTGCGTCGACGAGGTCGCGGATTTCGCCGAGGGCTGATTGGCCTGAGCGGCGGGCTGTCCCGGTGACCGATCGGTATCCGGCATGGATTTTGGCGCCCCCGTCGGAACGGAAGCCATCGGTGACTTTGCGGAACACGACGGACGGCCGGATTTCGCGTTCCGAGATATTGTTGGTCGCTGGCACATCGCGGTTGGTGAGGAAGACGAAGAACTTTCCTCGCCAGGCCTTGATTTGCTTGAGCAGAACCTCGCCTGCCGGGTGTGCAACCGGCACACGCATCATTTCGGTGAGCTTGTTGTCGGCTTTGGCGGCATAGCAAGCCAATGTCGTGTCCTTGAGCTCGGATCGTCGCTTACCGACACGGATTGCCCATCGCAGGTGGTCGCAGATTTTGGGAGCAAAGATCGTGTCGTCGCAGTTGATGGCATATTGAACATCGCGCAACACATGCGCGAGGCAGACTTGGTGCTCTTTGCCCAGTTCCTGCTGGCCTGCATAGCGATCGGACACCCACACTTCGGGCTTCTGACCGCTCAGCACTTCCTCAGCAACACTGCGCGCACGGGGCGGGGCGATCCTGTGCAAGACCGCCTTGTCCGAGAGGAATACCCACTGCCAATGGGTGACGCCATTGGTGCGCGTGGTTGTCTCATCCGACGCGATAATCCGCGCAGTCAGCAGCTTG
>JAYVVA010000091.1:0-11892 GCA_043787435.1 Sphingomonadales bacterium
ACGGTGCTGCAGATCCAGCGCGCCCGCGGTGCGATCGACAAGCGGCGACTGCGTCTCGACGACGGCCTCGACCGAGCGAACCTCCTCGCTCTTTGTTTCACTGGGCGGGTCATGCGCATCGCGCACCGCCAACAGCGGAAGTCGCGCAAACAGCGTACCGAGGCCTGCATCTTCTCGTTCCAGAAGAAGGATTGTCCTGGGTTCCAAGGCAGCATCAGGAGCGGGCGCTCGGCGTTCGCCGGCCCCCTGTTCAACGTCGTCCGCTCGACAGCAGTTTCGTCGAGCTTGGGGTCGGCGACAGTCGCAAATTCCGTCGGCCAGTTATCGGGGATGTGCGTCTCAGTCACATGACAGAGATCGGCCTGAACTTCGCTCAGCGTCGCTCGCGGGCGCCGGTCTCTGCGAAGCATGCGCCAACCAAAGCTGACAAAGACCAGCCCGATCAACGTCAGGGGCAGACCGACCGGTGCAAAGTCGAACATCCCGAACAGCTTGCCGAAACTGTCCTCGCGAACTTGATTGACGATGATATTGGTTGATGTCCCCACGAGTGGGACAAGCCCGCCAAGCAAAGACATGAACGACATCGGCATCAGCAGCGCCGACGGCGAGCTTTGTTCAGATCGCCCCATACGCACGGCAACAGGCATCAACGTCGCCAGTGCACCAACGTTGTTGGTGAGCATGGAGAGGAGAGCCGTAGCCGCAGCGAGGACAGAAACCTGGCTGCACGGGCGTTTCAGCTAAGCGACGAGGGGCCGACGACCGGCTCGATCACGCCCGAGCGCGCAATGGCGGCGCTGACGATCAGCGCGCACGCGATAATGACGACGACATCGCTCGAGAAGCTGGAGCACGCATTTTTAGGGCAACATCGCCGGTTACGACCGCGACCAGCAGCGCCCCTAGCGCAATGGCATCATAGCGAACCCGGCCCCAGGCGAACATCGCAACTGCGCGTGCGATGACAGCGAAGGAGCGCGCCTGGGCAGTCGTCATGCGCCGGTCATTATCTTTTCTCGAGGCCCACAAGAGCGGCAAGCCCGACAAGGATCAAGAAACCGGTTATTCCGAGCAGCAGCTAAGCTGGAACCGACCGTGTGTCTGCCGCCCGGGGGCACACCATGATCAATTTGGCGCCAGATGCCGGCGACGAAGCAGAATTCCGAAAATAAGCTCAACACGATCGATGTTGCGGACACCAGCCAATCGGAAATCAGGCCGGCAAGAAGAGATTTTGCCCTGACGTCTGCGCCAAGTGCGGCGAGCCTGGTACGTATCTAGACGGCGTATGTTCGTTCAGCGGCAAGCTGAGCACGACGATCCGCGCTGTCGGTTTGCACGGCCGAACTATGCTCCAGCCTTTTGGCGCTGACCGCCAACTTCAGCTGTGCGTGCGCCGCGCGATGTTCGCTCTCGGTTGCCATGTCCCCGTAACGACTGGCGAATCCTGTGGTCGCGATTGATCTCGATTGACTGTTGCGTTGGCCAATGCCCCGGTCCGCGATCGTATCCCAGAACCCGCGTCAGCCGCGGCCTAGGCTCCCACGCGACATTGGCGCGACCGCGCGATGCCGCGCAGGAATCCGCGTCGAGCGATGCCGGCATCGACGGCAGCATCCCACTGGCGTTGGGCAGTCGCGGCGCCCGATACCTCGCGGATGACCCCGCGGAAGGGAATGAGGCTCTGGACCAAGCCTTTCGCCACGCCCCCGGCCGTCATGCTGTTGGCACGGCTATCTTCGGGAGAATCAAAATCTGGTCCCAGATGGGCAGTTAGTGCTCCGATCGCCGACTTGATGGATCCACAGGTTCGAAGACCGGTCGTCGAATAAGGATCGCCACGTGCGAGTTCGAGCACCTCGGGGATGCGCTTGTTTTTGATGTTGACGTCCTGGAGAGGCTGGGTGGCGACATCGCCGATAACCTTACCAGTCGTGTGCTTTTGCTGAGCCACCCCCGGGACGGCGCCAATTAATAAGCCAATCATCAAAATGCGCATGTCGTTTCCCTGGTTTTGCCCATTATTGTGCTGAACGTATCGTCTGCGCAATGGGTCCACGCGACGTGCGGTCTTGTTACACCGTGGCGACACGTTAGCAGCACGAGTGTGCCAATTACGCGCCTCTCGCTGACCGACTTCCGGTCCTACACCGACGAAGTCATCACGCCGGGGCCCGGCTTTGTCGTCTTGACGGGTGAGAATGGCGCCGGGAAGACCAACGTACTGGAGGCAATCTCGCTTTTGGCACCGGGTCGGGGCCTGCGCGGCGCAGCGCTGAGCGACATCTCGCGTCGCGGCGGTGGCGGTGGGTTTGGCATCGGCGCGCGGTTCGACCAGGTGGAACTTGGTACCGGCACGCTGGCCGACGCGCGCGAGCGACGGATTGTGCGGATCAATGGCGCAACCGCAAGCGCCGCAGCATTAGGCGAATGGGTGTCGCTGATCTGGTTGACCCCGGCGCAGGATCGGTTGTTCAGCGAAAGTGCAGGTGCGCGGCGGCGGTTCCTCGACCGGCTGGTGCTTGCGCTCTATCCGGCCCATGCGCACGATTCGGCCCGCTACGAAGCGGCAATGCGACAGCGAAACCGTCTGCTTGCCGACCAGCGGCCCGACAGCGACTGGCTTACGGCGTTAGAAGTGGCGATGGCGACGCACGGTGCGGCGATTAGTCTACGCCGCGGCGCACTGGTGGCGGCGCTGGCGGCTCGGCTCGCCGAGACTCCGACGGGTCCGTTCGCCAGGGCGGGCCTGTCTCTGGACGGGTTTGCCTCGACTGAGGGGTTTGCACAAGATCTCGCACAAGGCCGTGCGCGCGATGCCGCGGCGGGACGGACACTGACTGGACCGCAGCGACAGGACTTGGTCGTGACTCACCTCGACAAGGCGATCGAAGCGGTATCGAGTTCAACTGGCGAGCAAAAGGCGCTGTTGATCGGGATCATCCTGGCGCACGCCGAACTGGTTGCCGAAGCTCAGCAGCGTCGCCCGATCCTGCTTTTGGACGAGGTTGCAGCCCACCTTGACCCCGTTCGCCGGATGGCGCTGTTCGATCGGCTGGTTGCCGGCGGCAATCAAGTGTGGCTAACCGGTACCGAGGTCGGACCGTTCGACGCGATCGATCGCGCAGCGACATGGCTGACGGTAAACGCGGGACGAATAGAGCAGGGTCAGCGCGGCGTTCGATAAGGGGTAAAGTCGCCCAGGACACAGGCAGGTCCAGGAATGCCTCCCGAACGCGAGATCAGACGGATAACATCGCCTCGGCACAGCTGACCGTTGCTCACTTCATTTACGAAGATCGGGTCGATATCGAACGCATTACAGCCCTTGGCGCCGTTGATGTAGCTGAGCCGACGGTTGACGCGATAGACGATCGCATCGTTGAAAAGTTTGGCACCGCGCGCATCGTCCAGAGCAATACAGCTGCGCGGCTTTCCGGCGACCTTGCCGACGATCTCCTTGGCCAAATCGGCGCTATCATCGCGCGCGAGCGGCAGGCTCGTACACGAGGCAACGAGCACGAACAGCGGAAGCATAAGACATCGCATCACAGGAAGTTGTTCGGCCATATCATCGTCCGCCACATATGCGCGACCGCAGACCCGTCAAAGCCAAGTCCTTCCGCCGGCTGGCGGAAAGCTCGACCGATTACGTCGAGCAAGGGCTCGATCGGCGGAGTCGTCGCGTCTTCGAAAAAGTAGATATCATAGAGCGTGACAAGGCGCGCTGTCATATACCACCTATGATTGCGCGCATCTTCGGCCTCGCGGCGAATATAGTCGGGCGGGACATAGTCAGGTCCGAAGAATTTTATATAGCTGGCGGGGTAAGCGTAACCGACAGACTCGTCGGCGAAGTACCGCAGAGCCTGGTGCTTCTCGACTGCCCATGATATTTCGGGATCGACATAAGGCGCGATCATCTGCGCGCCCCAATAACCGTGGTCGGTCCGGATAAAACTCAAGTTCGATACGTCGTGAAGGAGGCACGCCATCACGACCTTGTCGTCGTGACCGTCGGCGGCGGCACGGGTCGAACTCGATAGCAGATGGCGTACGGTAATGTCTGACCCGCGCCGTTCAAAAAAATCGACGAGGCTTGGGCGCTCCGGCATTTGGGGCAGCGCCGGGTTGTCGCCCATCATGAAAACGGTGCCGGGTTTCAGCTGCGCGAGCAACTCGGCTTCGCAATTGGGGACGCCGGTGCCCGTGGTCGCAATCGGCTGCGGCATAATGAGCAATTCATCAGGTCCGCACATGGCTTTCAGCCCCTAAAACTGTCTTTGGCAGCGCGGCGCTCTGCGAGTTGCTCAACCGACGCAGCGCGCATGAACGGGTTGGTCGCACGTTCGAGGCCAATCGTCGTCGGCACCGTGGCCTGGCCCAGCAGGCGCATCGCATCGACATCGGTCATTCGAGCGACAAGTGCAGCATTGTCCGGCTCAGCCACTAGCGCGTAGCGACCGTTGGACTGGGTATATTCATGCGCGCAATAAACGGTGGTCGCATCGGGAAGACGCGCCAGCTTTGCCATATTGTCGAACATCTGTGCGGCCGTTCCTTCGAACAAGCGACCACAACCCATCGCGAACAGGGTGTCGCCAACAAACGCCGCAGCCTCTGCGGCGAAATAATAAGCAATGTGGCCCGCTGTGTGCGCCGGCACATCGATCACCTTGGCCTCGATCGCCCCCAAGCGAACAATATCATCGCCCGCCACCAGGACATCGAGTGTCGGGATGCGATCGGCCTCGGCAGCTGGCCCTGTGATCGTACAGCCCGTCGCCGCCTTGATCTCGGCATTTCCGCCAGTGTGATCAGGGTGCCAGTGCGTGTTCCAGATGTCTGTTATCCGCCATTCGCGCGCCGCAGCCTCGGCGAGAACTGGTGCGGACACTGCAGGGTCGACGACCATCGTCGCGCCGCTATCTGGTTCGTGCACCAGCCATATGTAATTGTCGCTCAGCACCGGGATGGCGACAACCTCGAGCGGCATCTTACCAATGCCCCGTGTTTGGCATCGACGCCCAAGGCTCGGCGGCGGGCAGACGGCCCTCCTGCAGCAGCTCGACCGAGATATTGTCGGGCGAACGCACAAACGCCATATGCCCGTCACGCGGCGGTCGGTTGATCGTCACGCCCGCGTCCATCAACCGCTGACAAGTCACGTAGATGTCATCGACTCGATATGCGAGATGACCGAAATTCCGTCCCTCGCCATACCCCTGCTCGTCCCAATTGTGCGTCAGTTCCACCTGCGCATCCTCATCGCCCGGCGCCGCCAGGAAGATAAGTGTAAACCGCCCCGCCGGGTTATCGAACCGCTTGAGCTCGTTAAGCCCGAGCAATTCGAAAAACCGGATGGTGGCTTGCGGGTCCGACACGCGGATCATGGTGTGGAGATATTTCATGACCCTTATCTAGGCGTTCGTAGCCGCCCCCGAAAGGTGAAACATGATTTCAGCTCGTCGTGGGCGAATAAACAGGCAGCGCCCGCGACTGCGGTGTCACTCGTTCAGGAAAACCGCCACCCGCACACCTGAAGTTCTCGGCAGCTCCCACCAGAGCGACATTCAATTTTCTGCCTGAAGGAGACCCACGTTTCCAGCAGTCAGTTGCCGTCGGGCCACCACGCGCGGCCGACGGACGCCGATTTGGGCGTCCGAGGCTCACGGCGCCCGGTTCGCAGGGGCAGGTGCGGCGCGCAGGCTTTGGCTGATTCTCTGGGGAGAGCTTGTACGCAAGTGCTGGTGTGCGTCACCGACAGGCGCCTACGGTCTGAGCGCTGGCCCCAGTCTCGCCAAAGCGTCGGCCGCTGCTTTACCCGCGGCGCTGTTGGGCGCATTTTTGACTGCTGCCTGCCAGGCAACCCGGGCCGCCGCATCCGATCCCGACAGGATCGCGACATTGCCTGCCTCCAGCGCCACCTGCGCGTCGTCAGCCGAGCGGGTTTGCGCCTCGGAAATGTCAGTCGTCGCACGCGCCAGATCACCCGACTGTCGTGCCAGCGTTGCCGAAAGCAACCAGGCGAGCGGATCAGCCGGAACCAGCTTGAGCGCCGCGTCGATATCTTCCCGCGCGCCTCTCTTGTCACCTAAAGCAAAGCGGGCGCGCGCGCGGTCGAGATAGTTTTCGCCGAGATCGGCGCCTGCTGCCTGCCCACGCACCATGGCAGCATCGAACGCGATCCGGGCCCGCGCCGGATCCCCGGCCGCAAGTGCCGCGTTACCTGCCTGTACCCACAGGTTACCGGACCGGCCGTCAGCCTTGTTGTCTGCGTCCCGCGCGGCCGCCTCAAACGCCGTCGCCGCAGGCAACCAGCGTTTCTGGGCCACAAAGGCCAGCGCCTCGCAGTGCCGCGCCGCCACCCCACCGCCGTTAACACGCCATGTCCCGGCTTGTTCAATGGCGCGCGCCGGATCGGTTTCGGCGAGGGCGGCACACGCCTCGAATCGTTGCTGCTCGACGCTGGGCGCCGGCGCAGCGGCGGGCTGGGCAGCGAGAAGTAGAAGGGCAATCATGGCAAGCTTTCTATGGTCGTGATCAGCAGCTCGATGTCGTTGGGGCGCGACAGACGGTGATCGCCGTCCTTGACCAGTACGATCTGGACGTCGGCTGAACGCAAGCGCTCGGCGAGCAGAAGCGATTGCCGCCACGGCACGGCATCGTCACATTGTCCCTGAAGCAGGCGTATGGGCGCATCGAGCCCGATCGCGCCGCCGAGCAACAGGTTGCGCTGACCCGATTCCCAAAAACGCCGCGTCGTCACGACGGGTGGGCCATAAATCGATGGCTCCACCATCCGGTCGTACCGCGCCAAAGTCAGTTTTTGGCCGTCGTCAAAGCCCCAGTCGGTAAAATCGGGCGCGGCCGAGATGCCAACCAGCCCCGCCACCCGATCAGGTCGCGCAAGCGCGGCAAGCAACATCAACCACCCGCCCATCGAAGAACCCACAAGTACGACTTGGCCGCGCGTCCCATCAATCACCGACAAAGCATCGTCACGCCAGTCCTCGAGAGTGAAGTCCTCGAAGGCACCCGCATTTTCCCCGCACCCGCGATAGTCGAATCGTACAAACGCCCGGTCCGCGCGCGCCGACCAGTCATCAAGCGCCATCGCTTTCGACCCCGCCATGTCGGAGGCGTAGCCAGGAAGAAAAATAATCGTGGGTCCGTCGCCTTTGTGGCGGCGGACCGCCCTTTCGTTCAGATCACCCATTCGACCGAAAGCATTTCCATCGTCGCGTCGCGCTTTGCGCCGCGTTTTTCGACCATGATCGTATGAAGCCGGCGGATGGTGTCGCTACCGGAGGTTTCATAGGCATTGGGAAAAACGGCGTGGGCAAGCGCCTTCAGACCGCCGCCGACCATGGCCGTACCGAAACTGCCGGCGACGCGAAAATGCTCCCAGTAGCTCTCACCCACAGTGCGCGGGTGCGACAGGAAAATACGGTCGATCATTGAAGGACTCCGTGCGGACCAGAGGGGGCATGGGGTGGTTCTATTTCAGGGAGCACAGGCTTGTCGAGTTCGCCTTCCCATCTGGCAACAACGACAGCAGCCACGGCATTGCCTACGACGTTGGTACCCGAACGGCCCATATCGAGAAACTGATCAATCGCGAGGATAAGGACAAGTCCAGCCTCTGGAATACCAAACTGAGCCATCGTGCCCGAAATGACCACCAGGCTGGCACGCGGGACGGCAGCCATACCCTTGGATGTCAGCATAAGCGTCAGCAGCATCGCTGTTTGCTGACCCAAGCTCAGGTTGATTCCGTACAGCTGCGCGATGAACAGCGTTGCAAACGTCATGTACATCATCGAGCCGTCGAGGTTGAACGAATAGCCGAGGGGCAAGACGAAGCTGGCAATTTTTGGAGGCACGCCGAAACGGTCGAGCGCCTCGAGCGTCCGTGGATAGGCTGCTTCCGACGAAGCGGTCGAGAACGCGAGCACGACTGGCTCGCGAATATAGCGGATGAGCGTTCCCGCGCGGGGACCGACGAACAGGAATGCGGCAAGCGCGAGGGTGCACCAAAGCACGAAAAGGCCGAAGTAAAAGGTGCCGATGAACCAAATGAACGTGCCGATGACGACCAGACCGTTCACCGCAATCACCTTCGTCATTGCCGCGAACACTGCGACCGGCGAAATGCGCATAACGTAGTTGGTAATTTGAAGCATAACCTCGACCAGAGCGTCGATTCCCGCAACCAACGGCGCGGCCTTGTCCCCAACCGCAGTCATCGCCACCCCGAAAAACAGCGAGAAGATGACGATCTGCAGCAGGGTATTGTTCGCCATGCCTTCGAAAATTGACTTCGGAAACATTTCGGCGACGATGTGGAAGATATCGCTCGTCGGCTTGGCAATATCGGCGTGGGCGGTCGGGGGGGGCAGCGTGAGCCCGGCGCCAACGCCGGGGTGCAAGACGTTCACGAGCAACATGCCAAGTGACAGCGAGACAAGTGTCGCCGAGATAAACCAGAACATTGTCTTCAGCCCGACGCGGCCGAGCGCTGCGGTATCGCCCATGTGGACAATACCAGATACCAGCGTCGCGAATACCAGAGGCGCAATGATCATCTTGATGAGGCGCAGGAAAATGTCGGTGACCAGTCCAAACCACTTGCCCGCATCGGCAATTGCCGCCTTATCCATCGCGGCATGCATGATCGCACCAACGAAGATGCCAAGCCCAAGCCCGATCATGATGAACAATGTCAGGCGCTTCGCCATCAAATTTCCCGCAATTCCAGCTTGGGCCCGACCTTAGGCGGAACGGAGCGCCACGAGCAACCCGGCGGCAAAGTCCGACAACGTATCGTCGCGCGCGCCCATCACGACAATCCTGTCATAGGGTCGCGCGAGCGAAAGCAGTCGTTCGCCGCACGCCTCGCGGCTCGCGATATGTTCCGCTTGATCGCCAATGGCGTCGACCAGCGCTTCACTCCCGATGCTGCGGTCGACGGTGCCGCCAAAATAGGCAGGGTCGTTGACGATAAGCCGGTCGCCTTCCTCCAGATTGGCGCGAAACGCATAGGCCAGCTCACGGCCCATTTGCTTGAGCGGGCCATAGCCGTGTGGCTGAAAGAATACGAGCAACCGACCCGGAAAAGCGTGCAGGGCCGATAGCGTCGCCGCGATCTTGTCAGGGTTATGCCCAAAATCGTCGATTACCGTGATGTTGTTTGCAACGCCGACCACATCCATGCGGCGGTTAAGACCCACAAATTTTGAAAGCGCCGCAGCGGCATCGACACCCGGGACGCCGACCGCGGCAGCAGCGGCGAGCGCTGCCAAAGCATTCAAGACATTGTGCCGGCCGGGTAAAGCAAGGCTGACATGAACGTCACCAACCCTGAACTCCACGCCGTCAGGGCGCTCCACCAGGTCGATCGCGCGCAAATCGGCAGCGGAGGCGAGCCCAAAGGTCAACGTCGGCGTCGCGAGCGAAGCGGCTTCGGCATTGTCGGCGTTGACGACCGATTTGTCGGCGCGGGCCAGAAAATCACCGAAGAGGGTCCGCAATTCCTCCAGCGATTTGTGGTCGACTGCGACATTGTTGAGTACGGCAACCGTCGGGCAATAGAGCGCAATCGAGCCATCGCTCTCGTCGACTTCGCTCACGAACACCTCACCATGGCCTACCCGCGCCCCGGCGCCATAATTCTTCATGATCGCGCCGTTCATTATCGTTGGATCGCGGCCCACCCGGTCCAATATCCAGCCGATCATGCCCGTCACCGTCGATTTGCCGCTCGTGCCGCCGACCGCAATGCCGATAGGGGCCGCATTGAACAGTTCGGCAAGGAGTTCGGCGCGTGTCATGCGTGCACAGCCGAGTTCAGTCGCGCGAACGATGTCGGGCACGGTGGCTTCGATCGCAGCCGAAGCCACGACTATCTGGTCCGCCGAAACAATGCCGCTGCCATCCTGAGCGAACAGGGCGATGCCCTGCGCGGCGATCCGCTCGAACTTGGCACCTGACCGCCCCTGATCGAGCGAGCGGTCAGACCCCGAGACCGTTGAACCCCGCGCAGCTACGATCTGCGCGAGCGACATCATTCCCGATCCGCCGATTCCAACAAAGAAATAGGATTTGCCCACGCCCGCGCTATCGTGACTAAACCTCAGGGGAGCAAGATGCGCATCGCCGTTGTCGCACCGTCAAACACCGTTTCACCGCAAATACCGGCGCGGATCGCGGGACTCGCGCGTGAACGATACGGCAAGGCCGCCCCCGATATCGTCTTTCATCCGCAATGTTTTTTGTCGAAGGGGCATTTCGCCGGCCCCGATTCTGCCCGGGAAGAGGCGCTGGTCGAGGTCAGCAATGACCCGCGTTTCGACGCCATATGGTTTGGACGCGGTGGTTACGGCGCGAACCGGATCGCCGAACGCGCGATTGCGCGGATGGGCGATGCGGCACGGACCAAGATATTCCTTGGGTATAGCGATGGGGGATTCGTGTTGGCAGGATTGCTGACCAACAGGGTGGGCCAACCGGTCCACGGACCCATGCCGAGCGACATTATGCGCGACGGCGGCGAGGCCGCTGTCGCGCGGTCGCTTGATTGGCTCATGCACCCCACACCAGTCGTACAAGGTCAGGTCGCAATCAACCTGACTGTCTTGTCTAACCTGCTCGGCACACCGCTCGAACCCGATCTGGCTGGACGCGTGTTGATGCTCGAAGAGGTCGACGAGGCCATGTATTGCATCGACCGCACGCTCTTCCACGTGACGTCGAGCCCGAATGTCCGCCGCTGCGCCGGCGTGATGCTGGGTCGCTGCGCACCGATCCCGCCAAACACGCCGGATTTTGGAATGGATGAGGAAGCCGTCGCACGGCATTGGTGCAACGTGGCGGGCATTCGCTGGTTGGGCCGCGCGAACATCGGCCACGACATCGACAATACAGTCGTGCCGTTTGGCTGACGGTGGGTGGAGGTCACGCTGGACGCTCACGGTCCTCATGGCTTCCCGCCGAGCGTTGGAAGGGCGGAGGTATTTTTGATCGCCGTACGGTTGCGCCGTTCGTGGTCAGTAGCTGAGCCAATTTTAGTGGCTGAGCCGGTAAGCCAACCGTTAAGGGCAGTCGGCAGCGGTGCACCAACGACGGGTGATTTCGAGCGCCGCTGCGACCCGGCAAGACCGCTTCCCGACGGCAGGACGCCATCGGGAAGGGTACGCTAAGCAACTACTCGTCCGGGGGGGTGGACAGCTTTAAAAACGCCGATCTAACCGGGGGGTTCCACGGCGACCGAAATTCATCGTTGCACCAAACGCGAGCCTGACCGATGGCGACCCCATGGAATTACCCGGCCGCACCTTCATCGCCCGCCATGGCGAAACCGTCTTCAATGCCGCCCGCCGAATGCAGGGCGTCGCGGTGGACACGCCGCTTACCCGCGCCGGCTTTACGCAGGCAGACGCGATGGGAGCGGCATTGGCCCGCTATTTTGGCACCGAGGTGCCACCGCTGGCGCTCTGGGCCTCCACATCGGGTCGCGCGCTGCAGACGCTGGCTGTCGTGTGCGAGCATATCGGGGCCGACTGGCATATAGCCATCCACGATGCCCGACTGTGCGAGATCGACGTGGGAAGATGGGGCGGGCGCACCTATGCGGAGATCAGCGCCGAGCAAGGGCCGATTGTAGACCCCCAACATCAGTTATTTTCGATTCGCCCTCCCGAAGGTGAATGGTATGACGGCATCGCCGCGCGACTAGCCGCCTGGGTCGAAACGGCACGCAATGATGGGCGCGACCGCCTCGTCCTGATGCACGGCGTTTCGTCGCGAGTGCTGCGCGGCCTGCTGACTTCAGTTGTCCATGATCCCCGCTGGGGATGCGGCGTCGCCGCCAATCTGTCGCAGGGATCG
>JAYVVA010000092.1:0-2847 GCA_043787435.1 Sphingomonadales bacterium
CTGGCAGCGCTGCATATCTGCAACGCGGCGATCGAGGTCGCAGTCCAGCAAAACGAGCCCGATATCCCGGCGTTCTTGACCCGCAACCGCGAATTCCACAATTTGATCATTGATGTCGCTCAATCGCCCCGGCTGGCCGCGACGCTGGCGACGCTTGTTGAGCAACCTGTCGTCCGCCGGACTGCAATGCACTACAGCCGCGATCAGCTGGCGCGTTCGGCGAGCGAGCATCGCGACCTCATCATGGCGTTCGAAACGCGCGACGCCGATTGGGCGCACGCCGTGATGACGGGCCATATCCGGCGCGCGTTCCATGCTTTTCGCGGCGTTACCGGTGCGCCGTAAGGCCGCTCACTGCTGCATGTAAACAAGCGCGTCTGATGACTTCCAAATTTCCGCGTATTTGCTTCGAAGGTCAAAAATCGTTGCGGCATGCACGCCCCGGTCGCGATCCCCGCACGCATCCTCCACCACCAGGGGCACGATCCCGTGACAAAGCGCGTCGAGCGTCGTCGCTCGGACGCACCCCGAAGTCGACAGGCCAGTTATCATAAGCGTGTCGATCCCTAACACGCCAAGTTGATCAGCAAGGTTGGTGCCGAAAAAGGCGCTGGGGTAGTGTTTCGTTATTACTGTATCGCCGGGCTGCGGCGACAGCTCGGGCGTGAAATCGCCGAACGGGTTGCCGGTGTCGAAAGCCTTAAGTGCGGGTACCTTGCGATAGAACTGCCCGCCATCGGCAGGAGTGCGATATTCGACTCGGGTAAATACCACCGGCACCCCTCTGGCGCGAGCGGCGTCCGCGAGTTTGCTGGCGGTGGCGCGCTCGGCCTCGACGTCTGCATACAGCCCACAGTCGCGATCGAAATAGGCGCGAGCGAAGTCGATCAGAATCAGCGCGGGGCGCGATCCCGGCACCAGCTTGCCTCCAAAGCCGGCAGCCTCATAATCCAAATTCAGGTCTGCGGTGCGGCGGTTCATCGTGCAATGTGTCCGGCTGCCGGAGAAAGCGTGGCTATACAGGCGCGACCGAGGTTTGTATACAAAGAGAAATGAAGTGTGCACCTGTCCAGATCGTCGAAGTGTCGCCGCGTGACGGGCTTCAGAACGAGAAGGAACTTGTTTCTACCGCCGACAAGATCGCGCTGGTCCAACGGCTGGTTGCGATAGGGGCTCGGCGGATCGAAGTGGCAAGCTTTGTAAATCCGCGCCGGGTGCCGCAGATGGCCGACGCCGAAGCGGTGATCGCTGGACTGCCCGATTTGCCCGGTGTCAGCTATATCGCATTGTGCCTCAACGAGCGTGGCCTCGACCGCGCGATCGCGAGTCGTTTGGGCACGCGCGGGGTCGACGAAGCGGGCTGTGTTCTCGTCGCCACGGACAGCTTCGGCATCGCCAATCAGGGTCAGAAGATCGCCGACGGGATCGCCGCCAACAGGGCGATGATCGCCAAGGCGAAGGCAGCCGGGATGGCGGCGCAAGTCACCATTGCCGCATCATTTGGTTGTCCGTTCGAAGGCCCAGTGCCCCAGGCGCGCGTGCTCGACCTCGCCGAGACGATGGCGGAGGCGGGCGCGAGGGAGATTGCGTTCGCCGACACGATCGGTGTCGGCGTGCCCACGCAAATAGGTGAGATGTTCGAGCGTGCGTTCGAACGATTGGGGCGTGATTTCCCGCTGCGCGTCCACCTGCACGACACGCGCGGCATGGGGCCGGGGAACGCCTGGGCGGCGTATCAGGCGGGGTGCCGGGTGTTCGATTCGGCGCTCGGCGGGCTTGGCGGTTGCCCGTTCGCGCCCGGCGCCGCCGGAAACGTCGCGACCGAGGATCTGACCTATCTGTTCGGGCGTAGTAGTGTCGATTGCGGAATCGACCTGCCCGCCGCCCTGGCCGCCAATAGCTGGCTTGCCAAGATCATGGGGAAGGCGCTGCCGTCGAAGGTCGGTCGTGCGGGCGATTTCATAGCAAAAAATCAAAATATTGGGGAGTACGAAGCGGCATGAGCTATCGTCTGGGCGTCGATGTTGGCGGCACGTTCACCGACCTGCTGGTCATCGACGAAGTGTCCGGGCGGACGTGGCGCGACAAGGTGCCGTCGACCCCGCACGACCCGAGCGAAGCGGTCATCGCGGGCGCTCGGCAGCTGTGCGACCGCGCCGGTATCACCCCGCAACAGCTCGAACTGTTCCTGCACGGTACCACTGTCGCCACCAACGCCGTGCTTGAACACAAGATCGCACGCGTCGGCCTGATCGTGACTGAAGGGTATCGCCACATCCTCCAGATCGCGCGGAGCCTCGTGCCTGGGGGGCTTGCGGCCTGGATTGTCTGGCCCAAGCCCGAACCGATGGCGCCGCTAGAAGCGACCATAGAGGCGCCCGAGCGCATGGGCGCCGATGGTAAAATCGTCCGCGCGCTCGACGAAGCAGGCCTGCGTCTCAACCTCCAGCGGCTTCGGGACGAGCAGGTTGAGGCAGTGACCGTCTGTCTGATTAACAGTTACATGAACCCGCTGCACGAACGCCGCGTAGCCGAAATCGTGGCAGAGGAAATGCCCGGAGTGCCCGTCAGCATCTCGGCCGATATTCTGCCCGAAATGCAGGAATATGAACGCGCGCTAACGACGGTCGCAAACTCTGCAGTGCGCCCGGCAGTATCGCGTTATGTCGGCAATCTGGAGCGCGAACTGCGCGGCTGGGGCAGTGGAGCAAAGCTCAGCTTGTTGCGGTCGGACGGCGGCTTGATGTCGGCCGCGAAGTCATGCGAGGCACCGGTCAACCTGCTGATGTCGGGTCCGGCGGGCGGTGTCGCCGGCGCGGTATTCGTCGCCAAAAGCGCGGAGCTGCC
>JAYVVA010000093.1:0-8394 GCA_043787435.1 Sphingomonadales bacterium
CCGCGCCAATCATCGCGGATGCCCCGTGGACGGCAAAGGCAGAGCCCGCA
The DNA here is from genome assembly GCA_043787435.1 of Sphingomonadales bacterium. Taxonomy (GTDB): domain Bacteria; phylum Pseudomonadota; class Alphaproteobacteria; order Sphingomonadales; family Sphingomonadaceae; genus Sphingomonas_O. The sequence continues at coordinate 51 of JAYVVA010000093.1, forward strand.
CTGCCGACTCTGGCACGCTGGATGAAGCCGGCAGCCATCGAGGAGGCAAGAGCCCCCAGCATTCCAAGCGCGATCGCGCCGCCTGGACCGACAAGGGCACCGGCTGCCGCGACGGCAGCAAGGCCGGCAATTGCGTTATTTGCCATGACTTCAACCGATATGCTTCCCGACCGCCACCGCTCAAGGGCCATGCCAACTACGATCGCGGCGCTCGCAGCGAGATGACCATTGAGGATCGCGGTTGCCGCATCCGCGCTCCCACCGAGCGCAGCCGCACCGAAAAAGGCGAGGAACCCGACCCACAACAACGAGGCCCCGGCAACCGCCAACCGTGAATCGTGCTGGACGTCAGTGGCGGCAGCCGATCTCAGCAAAAAGCCGATCACCAGCGAGGCTATGCCCGCTGTCAGTTGAATCACGATCCCTCCCGCATAGTCGAGCGTGCCGAGTTCGCCGAGCCAGCCGGGCCACACCCCTCGTGCCACTGGCACGTAGACGATCAGCAGCCAGACGCCTGAGAACGACACCAACCAGCCCGGACGCGCCTTGTCGGCGACCGAGGCGCACAGAATTCCGACGGCGAACAATGCTGCCATTGTTTCAAATAGGGCATAAACGGCTTCGGAGATGGTCGACCCCTCGAGCAGGTCAGAAAAATTGGCTAACATCGCATTGCTTGCCCCCCCCAACAGGCTGTTTCCCGCCCCGAAAGCCAGGCTGTAGCCGATCGCGGCGAACAGCAGCGACGTCACTGCGACGCTCCCGAACAGGGCAAAGCCGGTACGCGCCAGACGCTGTCGTCCGTAGAAGATCGCAAGGCCTGGCAGAATCGCGATCAGGCTCAGTACAGCGGCCGCCAAGACCCAGGCGCTGTCGCCGCTGTCAGCAATGACAATCGGCTGCGCACCGGCAGACGTGGCAGTCAGCAACGCTGCGCTCGCAACGATCGATTTGAACAGCCGCATCAACCCCTCCTCACATCCTCCATCACATCTGCTAAGATGTTAGGGTTAAGGCTTCAACAAACCAGGCGATCTAGCCTTGTCGGGCGACGTCCCATTTGGCAGGTCACCTCGAAGAAAATGGGAAAGGACAAGCCGACATGCGGTTTCTGCTCGCTGCAGCCTTGGTAATGGCCGTGGCTACGACCCCCGCTTCAGCGGCGCGGAAAATCCCCTACTGGGCGTCGCTCAACGCGAGCCAGGTTATGATGCGCACCGGGCCAGGTCGCAATTTTCCTGCCGACTGGCTCTACAAGCGCAGAGGCCTGCCGGTGAAGGTCGTCAAAACCTATGCTGTCGCCCACAGCCAATGGCGGCGCATTCAGGACCCGGATGGGACCGAAGGCTGGGTGCAAGCCAATTTACTGAGTGACCAGCGGATGGGTCTTGTCGTCGGCGATGTGCGTCCTTTGCGTGACAAGCCCGATGCTGCGGCTCCGGTCGTATGGAATGCCGAACCCGGCGTGGTTGGCAAGATCGGCAAGTGCTCGGGCGGATGGTGCAATCTCAATGTCGGCGGACGCGCCGGATTCATCGAAGTCAGCCACTTGTTTGGCGTGACAACAGGTGAGAAGCTTCCTTGATCCTCTTGTGATGCCTCTTAAAATGATGACTGGATTGGCGGGATTCGGGATTGGACTGATCGCCGGCAGTTTTCTCGCAACACTCGTTCTACGCTGGCCCAAAGGTCGAGCGGTCAGGGGCCGTTCTACGTGCGATCGCTGCGGCGTCAGCTTGCGCTGGGTCAGTCTCGTGCCGTTGATCAGCTTTCTGGCAACCCGCGGCCATTGTCCGTCCTGCGGCGGGCGCATCGATCGAACTCATCCCGTGATCGAGTTGTTGTGTGGCGTCGTCGGCGCTACGACTCTCTCCGCTTCGCCTGACCTTGCCGGGGCGAGCGCGGCTGTTATTTGCTGGCTGCTCGTTGCGCTGGCGGCGCTCGATTTACGCCATTTCTGGCTTCCCGACCAGTTGACCTTTGCTGTGGCCATCGTTGGCCTCAGTACCGGAACGCTGGGTGTTTTGCCGTCGTTGTCGGATCGGTTGATTGGCGGGGCTGCTGGGTACGCCGCGCTGGCTGCAATAGCCTGGTCCTACGAACGAGTCCGCCGCCGTGAGGGGCTCGGCCGCGGCGATCCCAAGCTGTTTGGCGCGATCGGCCTGTGGCTCGGCTGGCAACACCTGCCGTTTGTCGTTGTCGGTGCCAGCGTCACTGGATTGCTTGCAGCAGCAGTGATGGTGTTACGCGGCCAAGCTGTGGTTGCGACAACGCGCCTGCCGTTCGGGACTCTGCTCGCTGTTGCGGCTCTTGGCGTCTGGCTGCTCAGCCGCTGAGCGCGGCCGCCGTCGCTGCACGTTGACGGATCAAGGCGAAATCGGGCACGCCTTTCGGGACCAGCCAGCTGCCGCCAACGCAAAGTACCGCCTCCTCGGCCAGCCACTCGGGCGCGGTCGCTTCGGATATTCCGCCAGTTGGGCAAAAACGTGCTTTGGCAAACGGAGCGGCGAGCGATCTGAGCGCAGGGAGCCCACCCGCCGCTGTCGCCGGGAAGAATTTGAACCGGTCGAGCCCCATGTCAAACCCGCGCATCAGGTCGCCGGCGTTCGCTATACCGGGCAGAAAAGGTATTCCGCTGGCAAGCGCCGCCCGCCCGAGCGGTTCTGTGAGGCCAGGGCTGACGATGAACTGCGCGCCGGCATTCATCGCTGAATCGAGGTCGACGATGTTGAGTACGGTACCCGCGCCAACGATCGCACCCGCGACTTTTGACATCTCCGCGATGACGTCGAGCGCGACAGGCGTTCGCAACGTAACTTCGAGAACGCGCAGACCCCCGGCAACCAGGGCTTCCGCAATCGGTGCGGCGTGGGCAATCTCGTCGATCACGAGCACCGGGATGACTGGTGCGGTCCGCATAATGGCTTCGATCGTCATTGGCTGTGCTCCCGGGCAAAGGCCGCTGCGGCGCCGAACAGGCCGGGTTGCGGGTGAGTGATAAGTTTTACGGGAACCGAGCGCATCAACGTTTCAAAACGGCCTTTGGCGGTAAATCGCTCGGCAAACCCTGAGCGAGGCAGATGGTCAGCGAGGCGTAGTCCAACGCCGCCCGCAATAACGACGGCTGTCGGGCCGTGGGCGAGCGCGTAGTCGCCGGCAATGGCGCCCAAACTCAGACAGAATCGATCCAGCGCAGCAGCGGCAAGGCTGTCGGTACCGGCGAGGGCCGCCTGCCAAAGCATTTTGTCCTCGCGCTGCGGCACATCACGTCCTTCGAGCCGAGCCAACACTTCATGGATCGCGGCGAGGCCGGGACCCGACACAATCCGTTCTACGGAGACGCGCCGGAACCGCTCGCGCAAAGCGGCAAGTACGGCATCCTCGATGCTGTCGAGGGGCGCGAAATCGACATGCCCGCCTTCGGTCGCAATGACCTGATACCGGCTGCCTTCGCGCACCAATTGCGCGACGCCAAAGCCCGTGCCCGGGCCAACGATCGTGATTGAGCCTTGGTTTGGGAGCGGGACGTCGGGCCCGCAGACGTGATGCAGTTTGTCGGGGGTGACCTGCGCAACGGCGTGGCCGACCGCTTCGAAATCATTGACAAGCGTGTAGGTATCGACACTCAACTTTTCGGCAATGAGCGCGGGGCGGATAATCCACGGGTTGTTCGTCATCTGCAGGACTTCGCCATGAATTGGACAGGCGATGGCGATCGCCGCGGCGCGTGGCAACGCAGCGGACTGGCGCGCTGCAAAGGCTTGCCAGGCCGTCTGGAAACTGGCGTATTCTGCGGTGTTGAGAGTGACAGACTCGCCGAGCGACTGGACGCGCCCACCCTCGACGCCGGCCAACGCAAAACGCGCGTGTGTGCCACCGATGTCGACCGCGACAACCCGCATCAGAGCTCTGCACCTGCCAGCATCGCAGAAGCACCGCGTTCGGCTTCGTCGGCGCCGCGTCGCATGAATGTAAAAAGTTCGCGTCCCGTGCCATCGGCGGCGGGCGGGGCCGGGGCCGGCTCACGCGCCGACAGATCAGCTTTTGTTGAAAGCGTGCCAGTCACCGCGCATACGCGCACGTGGTCCCCGGTTTGCAACCTAGCAATACCTCCGCCGAGCGCGGCCTCGGGCGTAACATGAATCGCCGCGGGTACCTTGCCGCTGGCACCCGACATGCGTCCGTCGGTCACAAGGGCCACGCGAAAGCCCCTGTCCTGGAGCACGCCAAGCGCCGGCGTCAGCTTGTGCAACTCGGGCATGCCGTTGGCATTCGGCCCCTGAAACCGAACGACGACGACGACATCGCGGTCGAGCTCGCCTGCCTTGAATGCGCGCAACACGTCGTCTTGTGTCGAAAACACAGCACACGGTGCATCTATCGTCCAGCGATCAGGCTGGACTGCGCTTGTCTTGATGATGCAGCGACCTAGGTTGCCTTTCAGTAACCGCATTCCACCGTCGGCCGAGAATGCCGTCGCCACCGGGCGAAGCATCGTATCATCGCGTGGCGCCTGCGGTGCTGAATGCCATACTAGCGCGCCATCGACCAATATCGGCTCGACCCCGTAATCAGCGAGGGACTGGCGTGCGACAGTCATGACGTCGTTGTGCAAAAGTCCGGCAGCACAGAGCTCGCGGATGACGAAGCCAATGCCTCCCGCGCGATGAAAGTCATTCACATCGCCCGAACCATTGGGATAAATCCGTGCGACCAGCGGCACAGCGGCCGACAATTCGTCGAAGTCCTGCCAGTCGATGATGATACCTGCCGCGCGCGCAATCGCGGGCAAATGGATCGCGTGATTGGTTGAACCGCCTGTAGCGAGCAGGCCGACGCATGCGTTGACGATCGCTTTTTCGTCCACACATCGTCCGAGCGGGCGATAGTCGTCGCCGTCCCATCCAATATCGGCTACACGGTGGGTGGCGGCACGGGTCAGTTCCGACCTCAACTTTGTCCCGGGATTGACAAAGGCTGCGGCCGGCATGTGCAGGCCCATGACTTCCATCAACATCTGGTTGGAATTTGCCGTGCCGTAAAAGGTGCAGGTTCCGGCATCGTGATAGCTTGCGCTTTCGGCCTCCAGAAGCTCGGTCTGACCGACTTTTCCTTCGGCAAACAGCTGACGGATACGAACCTTTTCCTTATTGGCCATCCCCGAGGGCATTGGGCCACCCGGTACGAAAATAGTGGGCAAATGGCCGAAACGAAGCGCACCGATCAGCAATCCCGGCACGATCTTGTCGCAGATGCCAAGCAGCAATGCGCCTTCGAACATCGAGTGGCTGAGCGCAATAGCGGTTGAAAGTGCGATTACGTCGCGACTGAACAGCGAGAGTTCCATCCCGGCCTGGCCTTGAGTCACGCCGTCGCACATCGCGGGAACGCCGCCTGCCACCTGCGCGGTGGCGCCCACTTCGCGGGCGTAGAGTTTGATCGCGTCGGGATAGCGCCCATACGGCTGATGCGCTGACAACATGTCGTTGAACGCCGTAACGATGCCGATGTTCATCGCCTTGCCACGCTTGATGACATCCCGGTCCGGTCCCGAGGCGGCAAAGCCGTGGGCGAGGTTGCCGCAGGCAAGATTATGACGGTTGGTTCCGCCGTCGCGCTGGCGCGCGATCAGGTCGAGATAGGCGGTGCGGGTCGGCTTTGACCGCTTGAGAATTCGCACGGTGACGGCTTCGACAACGGGATTCATGTCATTGTTGTCCATCGTGCCAACTGGCACCATCGCGTTCGATCATGCCCATTGAGGCTGACGGCCCCCAGGTCCCCGCGGTGTAGGGCTTTACCGTCACGCCCGCCGCCTGCCACGCGTCATGGATTGAATCGACCCAGGTCCAGGCTGCCTCGATTTCGTCGGCACGGACGAATAAGGTGGTGTCGCCTTCGAGGAGGTCGAGCAGCAGGCGCTCGTACGCAACACGGCGGCGTTGCTCGGCAAACGCCGCTGTCAGTGACACATCAAGTTCGACTTCACGCAGCGCGACGCCACCGCGGTCGAGGCCCGGTTCCTTGGTCATGATCGACAGCGACATGCCTTCGTTGGGCTGTAGACGGATGAGCAGACAATTTGGCTCGAGTCCGGGACCGCGTCCGCTGAAGATCGAATGCGGCACTGGCCTGAACTGGATGAGAATTTCGGAATGCCGCATCGGCAGGCGCTTGCCGGTGCGCAGGTAGAAAGGAACGCCCTTCCAGCGCCAGTTGTCGAGATGCGCCTTCACGGCGACGAAGGTTTCGGTGTCGGACGCCAAGCCAAGTTCGTCGGCATATCCGGCGACCGGTTTGCCGTCGATGGCCCCGGCGCGGTATTGGCCCTTGACGCTGTGACTGCTCGCCGTGGTCGCGTCGAGAGGACGCAGCGAGCGCAGAACCTTGACTTTCTCGTCGCGTACGGCGGTCGCGGTGTAGCTTGCAGGCGGCTCCATTGCGACGAGAGCGAGCAGTTGGAGCATGTGGTTTTGCACCATGTCGCTCAGCGCACCTACGCCGTCGTAATAGGACACGCGTCCCTCTAGCCCGACCGTTTCAGCAACTGTAATCTGGACATGTTCGATGCCTTGCGAATTCCACAGCGGTTCGAACAGCATATTGCCAAACCGCAGCACGAGCAGGTTCTGCACCGTTTCCTTGCCGAGATAATGATCGACGCGGAACACCTGATCCTCGTCGAACCCGTTCGCAACAGCGGCGTTGACCTCGCGGCTGGATAGCAGGTCGTGCCCGATCGGCTTTTCCATAGCAATGCGCGTCGCGGGCCCCGTCAGACCTGCGGCTTTCAGTCCCGCAACGACGGGCGCAAACAGCGACGGCGGCGTGGAAAGGTAAAACGCGATGCCGCTTCCCTTGGCGCTCCCGATCCGCGACGCCAGACAATCGAAATCTGCACGGGTGTCGACGTCTACCGGACAATAGGTGAGCCGCTCGAGGAAACGCGCCCTGACGGCAGGATCGATGCGCCCGCCCTCGGGCCCGTGCCCGTCTAGCGAATTCGATACCTGGGCGCGAAAGTCGGCATCGTCGAGCTTCGAGCGGGCAGCCCCGTGGATCCGGACAGCGTCCGACAACAGCCCGTCGGCGTCGAGGTTGTAAAGCGAAGGAAATAGCATCCGTTGTGCAAGGTCACCGGTTGCGCCGAAAATGACGATTGTTGCAAACGACTGCACCGGCCCCAAACTCCCGTTCTCTGCTGAGGTCGCCATAGCGGCACGAACCCTTTGCGCAAGGCAAGGATAAGGTTGCGATTTGCGACGAACAGGGACATTTCTGACGCCTGAAACACACAGGAGAGCCACGTGGCTGACATCAATGCAGAACTGACGGGTGAAGCCGGGACTCTTCAAAGACTATCGACGGTATGCGCGCGCCAGCGTGCAGCGTTCGATCGCGAATTGCCGGTAGGCGCCGACACGCGTCGCGATCGTTTGAAACGCTGCATCGCGATGCTGGTCGAACACGGCGACGCATTTGCAAAAGCAATGTCGGAGGATTTTGGCCACCGCAGTCACGATCAATCGATGCTTACCGACGTTGCAGGATCTATTTCTCCGGCGAGGCATGCCCTCAAGAACCTCGACAAGTGGATGCGGCCCGAACGGCGCAGCGTGCAATTCCCGCTTGGTCTTCTCGGAGCAAGAGCTCGCGTGGAATATCAGCCCAAGGGCGTGATCGGGGTGATCTCGCCGTGGAATTTTCCGGTTCAACTGACGATGGGCCCGCTGATCGGTATCTTTGCAGCGGGCAATCGGGCGATGGTCAAAACGTCAGAATTCACGCCGGCGACCGCCGCTGTGTTCGAGCAGGTTGTCCCGCAATTCTTTGCTGACGACGAACTCGCCTTTTTTAGTGGAGGACCCGAAGTCGGGCAGGCTTTTGCCAAGCTCAAATTCGATCACCTGGTGTTCACTGGGGCGACGGGGGTAGGCCGCCATATCTTGCATGCCGCTGCCGACAATCTGACACCGGTTACGCTTGAACTGGGGGGGAAGTCGCCGGTCATTGTTGGACGATCGGCAGATATCAAGCAGGCGGCCGAGCGGATTGCGGTGGGTAAAATGCTCAACGCAGGGCAGATCTGCCTCGCACCCGACTATTTGCTCGTTCCCAAGGAACACGAGGAGGAAATGGTCAGAGAGCTGACGAGGGCAGTGTCGGTGATGTATCCGACGCTGCTCATGAACGAGGATTACACGTCAGTCGTGAACTCGCGCCATCGTGACCGACTGCGCGGCTATCTCGATGATGCCCGCGCGAAAGGCGGCGAGGTCATCGAGGTCAATCCGGGAAATGAGGACTTTGCAACGTCGAACGGCAACAAGATGCCCTTGTACAT
>JAYVVA010000094.1:0-2895 GCA_043787435.1 Sphingomonadales bacterium
ACCACCGCCTCGAGCCCCGATAAATCGCCGCGTGTGGCTTGCAACAGCATCAGGCAACCGAGCGGGGTACACGGGACGAAGCCGTCCAGCCCACTCGCCAGGCGCCCGGCATTGACCGGATGAAAGCCGTCTACGTCCTTGTCGGGGTCGATGCTCGCAATGACCGCATTGCTGTCGATGTGACAGGGTAGCGGAAGTTGGACGAGGATGCCGTCAACGTCGGGGTCGACGTTTAACTGGTGAACGAGTGACAACAGTCGAGCTTGCGTGGTGTCGGCGGGCAGACGGTGTTCGAAGCTCGCGATCCCGACCTCGCGACACGCTTTGCCCTTTGAGCGGACGTAGACCGCGCTCGCCGGGTCTACGCCAACCAGCACGACCGCAAGGCCCGGCGGACGCACGAGTTGCCCCACCGCTACCCTGACGCGGTCGCGCACTGCCTGAGCGTAAGCTTTACCGTCGATCAGCGCGGCACGCACATGCTCGTTCATATTGGCGCGTAGGTAATCTGGTTATGCAGCACGATGTCGAGGATCTGAATGCAGATCAGCACGACGATAGGAGACAGGTCGAGCGCACCAAAATCGGGCATCACGCGTCGAATCGGCCGATAGAGCGGGTCGGTGATCCGGTCGAGCATCGTCCACACCTGGCGCACGAAACCGTTGTGCGTATTGATGACATTGAACGCGATCAGCCACGACATCACTGCTTGAATGATGATGACCCACCACACGATGCTAAGGAGGTAGAGTGCAATTTGAATAGCGGTGTTCATGGACTAGCTTCCGGCGTGGGACAACGTCGCCTCCAGATAGCGACACGCACTCTATTTGTGAACCAGCGTCCCCGCGCCGCTGGCTGTAAAAATTTCCACGAGCATGACGTGCGGCACGCGTCCGTCAAGAATGACTGCCGCATCGACGCCGCCTTCGACCGCCATGACACAGGTTTCAAGCTTCGGAATCATCCCGCGAGTAACGGTGCCATCGGCGCGCAGCCTCTCGATCGTCGCCGGGTCGAGATCTGTCAGGAGCTCGCCTGCCTTGTCGAGCACTCCAGCGACATCTGTGAGCAGAAATAGCCGTGAGGCGCCCAAGGCAGCGGCAATCGCGCCCGCCATCGTATCCGCGTTAATGTTATAGGTCTGGCCGCTCGCATCGGGCGCAATCGGGGCAATCACGGGAATGACCCCCGAGGCCGACAAGGTGTCGATGATCGACCGATCGACCTTCACGGGCTCGCCGACAAAGCCCAGATCGACATTTCGCTCGATGCCGCGATTGGGATCGGCGAGACGGGTGACTTTTTCGGCAATCACTAACCCAGCGTCCTTGCCCGACAAACCAACTGCGCGCCCGTCCTTCGCTGCGATCCACCCAACGATCTGCTTGTTGATGGCGCCGAGGACCATTTCTGCGACGTCGGCAGTTTCCTTGTCAGTGACGCGCAAGCCACCCACGAATTCGCTGACCACGCCGAGTTTCTTGAGCATTGCCCCGATCTGCGGACCGCCACCGTGGACGACCACAGGGTTGATGCCGACTGCCTTCAACAGCACGATGTCCTCGGCGAAGTCTTCAGCCGCGGCCGGGTCACCCATTGCATGGCCGCCATACTTCACCACGAACGTCTGCCCCGCGTAGCGCTGCAGATAAGGCAGGGCCTCGACGAGCGTTTGAGCCTTGGTCAACAACGTAATGTCGGTATCGTGGCGGCTCATAACGCAGAATCCAGTTTGCGGCCCCCGCGCACGATCAGCGCAATGACAAGGGGAACGATCAGCGCCGACAAGACGATCTTGGCGAGCATTTGTCCCAACATCAGATCCCAGATCGGGCGGACGCCATAAAATGAGACGGTGATGAAAATCAACGTATCGACGATCTGCGACAGCACAGCGGCCACAATGCCGCGGGCTTCGGCGAACCGCCCGTGAGCGTCTGCAAGCCGCGCGAAAATCCAGACGTTGAGCGAGACCGAAACCCCATAGGCAAGCACGCCCGCTGCCATCATCCGCCCGCTCTGCCCGACGATAATCGGAAACGCCTCCTTTGCCGGTGGGTACATGCCGGGATCGGTCGGCAGCCGCAGAACCAAAAAGCTCAATGCAATGGCCATGAGCAACGGCACGAACCCGTAAGCAACGAGGCGGTTGGCTACGCGCTTTCCATGGAGCTGCGCCACGGCGCTCGACACCGCGATCAGCGTCAGAAACGGGAAAATCCCTGCCTCGACCGCCAGCGGCCCAAAGGCCACCTGCTTTGCCCCGAGAAAACCGCCGAGCGGCACCATCCCGCCATAAAAAATCGCAAAAGCCAGCAGAGACCTTGGCATGCCGCCCGCGGTGTGTGGCGGTCTTGAAGCGGTGGCGGCATCCATCGAGCGGTTGCTACTTGCTTTTGCTCGCAACGCAACAGCATCGTGCATCGAACGAACCTTGGGGGGTTAAGTGCAAAGAATCCTGATCGGCGTCGCTGGGATTGTGATCATTCTCGCGATCGCAGTTCTGCTCTCATCCAATCGCCGCGCTATTCGGCTGCGCGTCGTGAGCGCAGCGTTTGGGCTACAGGCGACGCTTGCCGTGCTGGTGCTTTATGTTCCCGCAGGCAAGGCAGCGATCGAGGGCCTGGCAACCGGCGTCAGCGCGCTGCTGAACTACGCGAATGCAGGCACGCGGCTGATCTTTGGCAACCTCGCCACAGACAAGAATTTCGGCAACGCGTTCGCGTTCTCGGCGCTGCCAGTCATCGTATTTTTCGCGTCTCTGGTCGCGGTCCTCTATCATCTCGGTATCATGCAGTTCGTCATTCGATGGGTCGGCGGCGGTATCGAAAAGCTTGTTGGCGTTTCGCGTGTCGAAGCGCTGTGCGCCGCTGCCAATATTTTTGTCGG
>JAYVVA010000095.1:0-9573 GCA_043787435.1 Sphingomonadales bacterium
GGGCTTCACTGTCCAACACCAGAGGGTGCTTTCTATGTATATCCCGACGCGACCGGGTGCATGGGCAAGACCACGCCTAAGGGCAAAGTCATCGAGAACGATGCCCAGCTGATCGACTATTTCCTCGACGACGCGCTCGTCGCTGCCGTGGCGGGCAATGCGTTTGGTCTGAGCCCGGCGTTCAGATTGAGCTATGCGACGTCGGAAGCTGTTCTCGTCGAGGCATGCACGCGGATTCAGCGCGCCTGCTCGGAGCTCGGGTAAAATAAGTAGCGAATTGCTACTTGCCCAAAGACCAATTGAAACCATCTGAGGTGGACGCCCGTATCTGGGTCGACAACCACAAAAGGTGTTTCGCCATGTTGACCCTGCTTCGCGACAGCTACCTCCACGCGTTCCTGATCGGTTTTGCAGTGATCGGGATTCCGTTGGCCGTCTCGACGGGGCTGTTTTCGTGATCGGTCGTTTCCTGACCGGCGCCGCGTTTGCGGGCGCAGCAGTGCTCGCGGGTGCGACGCTGATCCCGGCGTTTGCTGCCGAGCGGACGGTTCTGGTGCCCGCGGCGATGACGGATGTGAAAGCTACAACGCCGCGTGCCGTGGCTGTGCTTGCCGGCGGCTGCTTTTGGGGAATGGAGGTCGTGTTCAGCCACCTCAGGGGCGTTGAACTCGTGACCTCGGGATATGCCGGCGGAGACGCCGCAACAGCGAGCTATGACATGGTCAGCACCGAGACGACCCGGCATGCCGAAGCGGTTCGCATCGTCTACGATCCGCACCAGATCAGTTATGCAACCTTGTTGCGCGTCTATTTTTCGATTGCGCACAACCCGACTGAAGTGAACCGGCAGGGCCCCGACACGGGCACGAGCTATCGCTCGGCGATCTTCCCGCAAAGCGTCGAACAGGCTCGAGTTGCGCGTGCCTATATCGCACAACTCGACACAGCCAAGAGCTGGGGCGCGCCGATTGCCACCCATCTCGAAAGCGGAAAGTTTTTTCCCGCCGAAGCTTATCACCAGCACTTTGCCGTGAAGAACCCCAACCATGGCTACATCCGTATGTGGGACGTGCCGAAAATTGCTGCGCTGCAAAAGACGTTTCCAACGCTGTGGAGTGCAAAGCCTTCGGCTTAGAAGGTTTGCGCTAACCCAGGCGCTCGCGGCTTAGATCAGGGCGGCACGGTCTCGAAACGAGGGGCCGCGAACAATTGTCCGGCGGGCCTGCCAAGGCATAACCGTCGCGGGCTGACCGGTGGCAGACCACGCCGAGTCAGCGGTGCAATACTGCATCAGTGACCGCCCTTGTGCCGCAGCCAGTCGTTTCCTTCGACTCCGGTGTCGGGATTGCTCACCACATGGATGAGCCTGATCTGTGGCTCGAAACATTGGCGCTGAGCGACCGCCTCGGACAAGTTTCCCAGCCCGAACGAAATCACCACCTTAAAATTACCCGGGGGCGTTCGGGAGTAGGAGGGCGCCTGCCTTCAGGTCGGCCGTCACCTCGCGCAGATGACCGCCAGAAAAAGTCATGCGGTCGTCGACGCCCCAGTTGTTCTCATAGTCGGGCGTCGCCTTGTCGACAGCAAGGTCGGTGTCGATTGCCCGCTGGAAACCGTCCGTGACTGGTTCCAATGTCCCGGATCGAGCAACGCTCAGCAACACAATACAAGGGTGTAACCGGCAGGCATCGTTACCGCGTCGACATATTGGCTTGCCCGCCCGCCGGTCTCCACATCAATCTGGCTGGACTGCACCTGCGCTGTCGACGTGCCAAGACTGACCAGGAGCGCTGCGGCGATGCGACGACGCGAACCGGACGTGTTCCCAGCTCCTGGTCAAGGTGCGCTGCAGCGCGCCGCATCGGTTATAATCCCAAAAATCCTGCTTCGTTTGTAGGGGCCTCGGGCCGATTTAGGAATGCCGGTCAGAACGGGTCCACGTTACCCAAGCTGCCGTTGTCCTCGTCCCGCAATTTCGAACTCTGTCGACATGCGGCGTGGGGACGATCCCGTCTCATGTGTCGAAGCGCACGACCGAGGATCTGCCCGTCAACGACGAAACACTCATGTCAGGACGCCAGGGCGAAGCTCAGCATCCTGTCCGCGACCGGTACAAGCGCGTGCGCACCGGGCCCGACCGCGCCAACGATTTCGGGGTGGCCAGCATCGAGACCGCCTGTGAGCGAGCCGAACGCGGGTAGAATCAGCTTGGTCGCGCTCGCGACGAAGCATCGCCGGGCCACATTGCGACCGCGCAGGGTGACGCGCAGTTTGGGATGGAAGTGACCCGACATCTCGGGGCGCGTCTCTTTGGCATCGGCCTCGTGACGCAGGACGACGCCATCGACAATGGCTTCGGCAACGATCCGCCCCCCGCACAGGTCGATGACGCCGCCGGCATCGTGGTTCCCGGTTACCCAGATCCATTCCAGCCGACCGGTGAGGGCGCGCAGCGTGTCCTGCGCCTCATGGGGCAACCGGCTGCAGCCCGCTACGTCGTGAAAACTGTCGCCGAGGCACCAGAGTTCTTTGGGCGTGCAGGCAGTGACCAGGAGCGACAGATCAGCAAGCGTCGCGAGCGTATCATAGGGCGGGAGCATCTGGCCGCCTTTGGCAAACCAGCTTCCCTTTTCGAGATGCAGATCGGCGACAACCAGTGCTTGGCGGCTCGGCCACCACAGTGCGCCTGCGCCTAGAGCGGCGAAGGCGTGTCCGGCGAACGAGAAGCTAACCATTTCCCGCGGCTAGTGTCCCAACTCTGGTCGGGCAAGAGGAAGCGGACTTTGCGCGCTGCGAAATCGACGGAAACGCGGCGAAACGCGCGCAGCGTATCCATGCCCAGCAGCATCGCCGGGCGCTTCAAGAGGTCGAACCGCTTGAATGGATGGGCATCGGCAAACACCACGCCGACATTGGTCAAGGCAAACCCACCCAGTCTGATCGATTCAACGCGCGCAACGTCTGCCGTCATCAGCGTTCCGGTGACATCGGTCATCACCGTCGGATAAAAATCGTGCACTTTCTTGCGCTTTTCGAGCATCCGACGCAGCGCCAGATTGCCGACACTGCTTTGGGCGCCGGAATCAATAATGACGGTTATCGGTATGCCGCCGATATCGCAATCGACCAGCACCAGTTGGCCATAGCGAGACTTTGCTGTGACAACGATCGTGTCGGGTTCGACCGGTTCACGTGTCTTTGCATTGGTGATGCTCAGCGTGCCCTTGCCGAAATCCATGATGACGCGACGCCCCTGAAGACTGTCAACGCCGACCAGGCCATTCGCCCCAAGGTTTGCGCGCGCAAGTGCGGGCGCATTAAAGTCGTCGTTGTGGCCACCACCAACCTCCAGCGTTGCCACGCGCACGGTGTTGACCTGTCCTACCCCCGACATGGTGTGCATCGTGGCGGTGCCCGACGGCGCCAGATTGAGGTGATCGGCGAGTTCGCGCGATACGACCGTCCGATCGGCACCGGTGTCGACGACGAACTGGTACGGCCCTTGGCCGTCGACGGTCACCGGCACCGTCATGCGCGACGATCGATCCATCCCGACGTCGACAACTGTCGTCGAGTCAAAGTCGGCAGGCGGCGTCTTTGGCGCAACGGGCACCGGCACGGTCTGTGCAGCAAGCGGGGTCGAAACGACTGTGACGAGCATCACCAGCGTGCGAGCAAATGTCATCATGACCAATGCCTCTCTGCAACTGAGGATGACGCAAAATCATCCTGTGCGATAGGCCTCTATTTCATCGGGATGGGGCGACCCCTGGCCATCACATAACGGACGTGTTGTACCGCCGTCGCATCGGTCAGCGGATCGCCGTCGACCGCGATCAGGTCAGCCGACTTGCCGGGCTCGAGCGTTCCTGCCTGACTGGCAATACCGAGCAAGTCCGCGCCGCCCTTGGTCGCCGCGATCAAGGCGTCGCGCGGTGTCATGCCACCCTTTTCGACCATCAGCTGGATTTCCTCGGCGTTTTGGCCATGCGGGAAGACGGCGGCGTCGGTCCCCAGCGCAATCTTGACTCCGCCCTTGTACGCGCGGTTCAGCGCCTTACCCCATTCGGACAGCGTGCGTCGGCCCTTTGCTTCGCTGTTTTCGGTGTAAATGCCTTTGCCGAGGTACATGGTCAGCCCTTTGAACGCCATCAGTGTGGCGACCATGTACGTGCCCTTGGCCTTCATCAGAGCGATATCGGTATCATCGGCAAAAGTACCGTGTTCGATCGAATCGACACCTGCGCGTACGGCCGCTTCAATCCCGCGCGCGCCGTGCGCGTGCGCCATCGCCTTTAGTCCCATCTGGTGCGCGGTCTCGCAGATCGCCTTCATCTCGGCATCGGTGAAATGCTGTTCCAATCCGATCGCCCCGTCGTCGAGAACGCCGCCGGTAGCCATGAACTTGATGACGTTTGCGCCCCGGGCCGCGATAAGTCGCACGGCTTTGGCGCATTCCGCCGCACCTGTGCACACGCCGACCTGCGGGTCGGCCTTGTTGATGGCATCGCCCAGCTCGGGTGCGAGACCGACGACGCTATCGGCGTGTCCCCCGATGATCGAGAGCGGCGTCGTCGCGACCAAGATACGAGGGCCCGGAAAGGCGCCTTCGTTGATCGCGTCGCGCATGGCAAGGCTGGCCAGCGCTGGGCCGCCCGCATCCCGCAACGTCGTAAACCCCGCACGTGCCGTGATCAGCGCGTTCTTCAGGCCAGTCGTTGCCGCATAGGGCTCGGAGTATTTTGTCCGCAGCGTCGCATACCATGCGAGACCTGCGTCCTGCGTCAGATGAACATGCGCATCGATCAGGCCAGGGAGAACCGTCTTCTCCCGGAGATCGACGACGGTCGCCCCTGTCGGTGCTGTTGCACCATCCTCGATACGGACAATGCGGTCATTCTCAACGATGACGGTCGAGGGCCCGCGCGCGGGCTTTGCCGCATCCGTGATGAGATGCCCCGCTTGAATGGCATATGTTTCGCCGTTGGCTGTGGTTGCAAGTGCGAGGGCTGCGACAACGGCGAATGATTTGAACATGTTGGTCTTTCTCCCTGAGGGAGACATGCTACACGCTCCCAGCCCTATGTCACCAACCGCTTGAGCGTATCCACATTATCCGCCTCTACCGCCGGTTTGTCGGTGCGGATGCGGTGGATGCGCGGGAAGCGCATTGCGATGCCGGACTTGTGCCGTGACGACAGATGGACTGAGTCAAACGCGACTTCGAGAACGAGTGTCTTTTCGACTTCGCGGACCGGTCCGAAGCGCGCGACTGTATGCTGGCGAACGAACCGGTCAAGGTCTTTCAATTCGGCATCGGTGAACCCCGAATAGGCCTTGCCGACGGGTAGAAGTTCGCCGCCCTCTGTCCAGCAGCCAAAGGTGAAGTCGGAGTAAAACGACGACCGTTTGCCGCTGCCCCGTTGTGCGTACATTACCACGCAATCGGCCGTCAGCGGATCGCGTTTCCATTTATACCATAGGCCCACGCGTCGTCCGGTGACGTAAGGGCTGTCGCGGCGTTTGAGCATGACGCCCTCGATCGACGCATCGCGCGCGCCAGCGCGGATTGTTTCGAGCTCATCGAAGTCGCTGGCATCGATAATCGCCGAAAGGTCAAACCGATCGGGGTCGAAACGCGCTACAATCGCCTCCAGCCTCGCGCGGCGGTCGGTCCAAGGTAGCATCCGCAGGTCGTCGAGCTCGTCGAACAACACGTCGTACAGACGGATAAAGGCTGGATAGCCGGCGAGCAATTTTGCCGACACGGTCTTGCGTCCAAGCCGTTGCTGCAGAGCGTTGAAACTTGCCGCCTCGCCGCCCTGGAATGCGCCACGCACCAGCAGTTCGCCATCGAAGACGCCATCGACAGTGACGGCGTTGGCGACATCGGGAAAGCTTGCCGTGACGTCGTCGCCGCCCCGGCTGAACAAACGGACCTGGCCGGCAACCCGCACGATCTGGACCCGGATGCCATCCCATTTCCATTCAGCAGCATAGTCGGCAAGGTCGACCCGAGTGTCCTCGAGGGGGTGGGCAAGCATGAACGAACGAAACACCGGCGTGCCGGAGACGCTTGGTTGTTCGGCGCGGCCTTCGGCCCAGTCGAACAGAGCAGTATAAGGCGGCACGATGCCGTGCCACACCTCCTCGACCGCCTCGACATCAAGCGCAAACGCCTGGGCAAGCGCCGTCTTGGTGAGGCGCGCGGACACGCCGATGCGCAAGGCCCCGGTCGCCATTTTAAGAAGTGCGAAGCGCTCATTGGTGCCCAGCGCGTCGAGTAAGGAAGCAAGCGCAGCGGGCGCTTCATTGCGACCGAGCATCTTCAACCGGTGCACAACGGCGTTGAGCGACAGGTCCTGCGCGTCAGTCTCACGGCCGGGCCACAATAGCGCAACTGTTTCCGCCGTGTCGCCAACAAAATCGCGGCTCATCCGGAACAGCACCGGATCGACGCGTGTCTCGATCATCGCCCGGATGACGGCGGGCTTCACGCCGGGCAGGTCAAGCGATCCTGTCAGTGCTGCCAGCGCCCATCCCCGATCCGGATCGGGCGTCTTGCGCAGATACTCGGCGATCAATCGCAGCTTGGTATTGCGCGACCGTGTGTAGATAAGGCGATCGAGGAGGTCGGAAAAAGCCTTCATGACGAAGGCTTAACGCACGAACCTCAATCGCGCAGCAGTTCGTTGATTGCCGTCTTCGCGCGGGTCTGTGCGTCGACGCGTTTCACGATCACCGCGCACGACAGCGATGGCCCTGGCGAGCCGTCAGGCAGCGGCTTGCCGGCCATGCTTCCGGGCACGACCACCGAGTAAGCCGGCACGCGACCGACGAAAACTTCGCCGGTGGTCCGGTCGATGATTTTGCTGGTCGACGAAATGAACACGCCCATCGACAGCACGACGCCGCGTTCGAGATGGACCCCCTCGACGACTTCAGATCGGGCGCCGATGAAGCAATCGTCCTCGATCACAACAGGGTTGGCCTGCAGGGGTTCGAGAACGCCGCCGATACCGACGCCGCCCGACAGATGAACGTTGGCGCCGATCTGCGCGCAACTGCCGACGGTCGCCCAGGTATCGACCATCGTATTGTCTCCGACATAGGCACCGATGTTCACAAAGCTGGGCATCAGGACCACGTTCTTGCCGATGTACGATCCGCGGCGGACGATCGCACCGGGCACGGCGCGGAAACCAGCTGCACGGAACACATTGTCGCTCCATCCGGCGAATTTTGATGGGACCTTGTCGAACCAGTTGGCTATCGCCGCGCCTGCCCCGGGTCCCTGAATGATTTCGTTGTCGTTGAGTCGAAAACTGAGCAGCACGGCCTTTTTAAGCCACTGGTTGACGCGCCAGGCTCCCAAACCGTCGGGTTCGGCCACGCGCCGATCTCCGCCGTCGAGCGCCGAGATCGCGGCCTCTACGGCGTCGCGCACGATTCCGCGGGTTGCCGTTGAGATGGTATCGCGTGCCTCCCATGCCGCATCGATCGTTGCTTCGAGTGTCATGCAAATTCCCCCGTCAGTGCGTGCAGCCAGTCGGTCAGATGCGCGGTGCGATAATCGATGAACGGCGCGAACGCCTCATCGGACGCCTGTTCGGATCCATTGTCGATCCACAGCGTCGTCATGCCGATTTCCTTGGCCGGCTTCAGGTTGCGCGCCATATCCTCGGCGAAGAGCGCATGCGTGGGATCAATGTTTAACTGTGCACACATCGTCGCGTAGCTGGTCGGTGCAGGCTTGGGCACATAAGCCATCGCGTGAATGTCGTGAATGGCCTCAAAACTCGTTCCGAGCCCGATCCGGTCGAGCACGCGTTGCGCATAATTCACATCGCCATTGGTAAAGACCAATTTGCGCCCTGGCAGCCGCGCGATTGCGTGAACCAGCCGTGCATCATGCGCCACCCGGTCGAGCGCGATGTCGTGAACATAGTCAAGAAAATGGTGCGGATCCGTCCCGTGCAGCGCCATCAGGCCGGACAGTGTCGTGCCGTGATCTCGGAAATAGCGCTTCTGGATCGCATGCGCCTGCGACGCCTCGCAGCCGACAAGATCCTGAATATAGGCCGTCATCCGTTCGTCGATCAGCGCGAACAGCTCGCACGACGCTGGATAAAGCGTGTTGTCGAGATCGAAAATCCATGCCTCGATGTGGCTGAGATCGGTGTGGGCGTTATCGGGCGTCATGAAGGACTTCCCTTACCGACCCTGCCCGACGGCGCAATCACGTTCAAATTGTGCGGACGATAACCTCGCATTAGCCTATATCGGGGATAGTGTGCAGGACTAGGGAGTACATATGACGGCAAATAGAGTTCGACTGCTGGCCGGGCTTTCGCTGCCGCTGTTTATCCTGTCCGCCTGCGGCGACGGCGGGGGCGGAGGCGTTGCCTCCTCGCCGACACCCACGCTGGCCCCCACTGCAGTGACGCCACCACCGCCACCGCCACCGCCGGCGCCGCCGCCGCCGCTAACAGTCAATTACAATACCGCCGAATACCAGCACTCGAACGCAGCCGTTCAGGCGCAGGCGCTCGTAGCTTATAATGCCGGGTCGACCGGGAACGGTATCCTGGTCGGGGTCATCGATTCAGGGGTCGACGCGACCAGCGCCGAGTTCGCAGGTCGGATCAGCCCTTTATCCGCTGACTTTGCCGGATCGCGCGGCATTCAGGACGTGGGTGGACATGGCACCGCGGTGTCGGACGTCTTGCTGGGCGCAAAGAATGATTCGGGGATCCAGGGTCTTGCCTTCGATGCGACGTTGTTGGCGTTGCGGTCCGATACGCCGGGTAGCTGCGCAACGGCGACCCCGGGCAGTACTGACGGCGGGTGCAGCCATAGTGACAGCGCCATCGCCGGTGCGTTGAATGCAGCGACAAGCGCACGTGCGAAAGTCGTGAATATCTCGCTCGGCGGTTCGCCGGCCAACAGTACATTGCGCAGTGCGATCGACCGGGCGACTGCGGCGGGGGTGATCATCGTCATTTCAGCTGGGAACGCCGGGGTAACCGACCCCACGGCAGCCGTGAATCCCGACCCGTTGGCGCAGATCGCCAACGATCCAGTGGCCCATGGGCTGGTCATCATTGCCGGCGCGGTGGATTCGACAAATACGCTGGCGAATTTCTCGAACAAGGCCGGCAACAGTGCGGCCAACTTCTTGACTGCGCTTGGCGTCCGCGTACGCGCCGTCGACAATACCGGGACCTCCTATCTCTACGACGGCACATCGTTTTCGGCGCCGACGATCGCGGGCGCCGTTGCCCTTCTCGCGCAGGCATTTCCGACATTGACCCCGGCGCAGATCGTTGCGCTGCTCTATAAATCCGCCGACGATCTGGGCGCCACGGGCGTGGATACGACCTATGGCAACGGCGAATTGAACATTGCGCGTGCTTTCAGTCCGATCGGCTCGCTCTCGCTGGCCGGATCGCAGGTCGCCGTCTCGCTTGCCGGCAACGCCACGCTGGGCACAGCCATGGGCGATGCGGCGCAAGGGAGCCTTGCTGCCGTGATCCGCGACGAGTTTGGACGCAAATTCAGTGTCGACTTGTC
>JAYVVA010000096.1:0-2335 GCA_043787435.1 Sphingomonadales bacterium
ACAAGCGGGCACACTTCTTGCGCGCAAAGACTTTCATGGTTGTCGAACCCGTCGGTCTCCGCTTCTTGCCGCGTCGGCATATGATCGCGCAACGAAACGTTGGGTTTTTGCTGTTGCGTCTGGGCTGTCGGCACATCATCCTGCGTTTCTGGATTACAGGGGGTAATGATGGTCGTTAAGATAATCGGCGGCGCAGCAGCGGCGCTGCTGCTGGGAAGCACAGTGATGGCGCAGAGTTACACTGAGCGCCCGGCCGCGCCCAAATTGGTCAACGAAGCGGCCAATTATGATCGCCGCAGTGTCGACATCCCCATGCGCGACGGCGTCAAGCTCCACACCGTGATCCTAACGCCCAGAGGAGCGAAAGACGCGCCGATTTTAATGACGCGGACGCCGTACAACGCCGAAGCAGGGACGATGAATACCAAGGCCGGCGATCTCGCCACTGCGCTCGAAGGTTATGACAATGCTTATGACGTGATTGCTGACGGAGGGTATATCCGCGTCGTTCAGGACATCCGAGGCAAATACGGTTCTAAGGGTGACTTCGTGATGAATCGACCGCTCGTTGGAAGCTCGCTCAATCCGACCAAAGTCGATGATTCGACCGACTGCTACGACACGATCGATTGGCTTGTGAAGAACCTCAAACAGTCGAACGGCAAGGTGGGCATCCTGGGTATCAGCTATGACGGTTACGAACCCTTGGTTGCGCTGATCAACCCGCACCCCGCGCTCAAAGTGTCAGTGCCGATGAATCCGATGGTGGATGGCTGGCGCGGCGACGACTGGTTCCACAATGGTGCCTTCCGGCAGATGAATATGGAATATGTCTGGGAGCAGGTGGCGACGGCTGACAATTCCATGCCGTGGTTCCATAATTTTGCCGACCAATATGCCGAGTTCATGGACGCCGGAAGCGCCGGTGAGCTTGGCCGTCGGCATGGACTCGATCAGATCAGCACATGGCAGAAAGTCACAAAACATCCCTCATACGATGCCTTTTGGCAGGAACAGGCGATGGACACGATCCTCGCCAAGGCGCCGTTAAAGGTGCCGGTGATGCTTGTAAGCTCACTATGGGATCAGGAAGATATTTACGGGGCCACTGCCGTATACCGCGCGATCAAGCCAAAGGATGCGAATGGCGACATGGTCTATCTGTCGATGGGCCCCTGGTACCACGGGCAGGAAATCGGCAAGGCGAGCAACCTCGGCAATGTCGACTGGGACGAGGACACTGGCAAATGGTGGCGCAGTCACGTGCTCGGACCGTTCCTAGCGCATTTCCTCAGAGGCACGCCGATGGATGTCGCGCCCGTCACGGTGTTCCAGTCGGGGACCAATGAGTGGCAGCGGATGAAGGAGTGGCCCTCCGCGCCGGCAACGACACCGCTCTATCTCAAACCCGGCGGCGCACTGGGCTTCACCAAGGCCGCTGGGCCACTCGTGACCGAAGACTATGTCAGCGATCCAGCCCATCCGGTGCCATTCGTGCCGCGCCCGGTCGCACCGATCGGCTATGACGGCGATCACTGGACCGCATGGTTGACGAGTGACCAGCGCAGCGCGGCGTCGCGGCCCGACGTGCTGACCTTCACCACAGAAGTGTTAAGCGCACCAGTGACGATCTCCGGGCAGCCGCAGGTTCACCTGAACGCAGCCACGAGCGGCACCGACAGTGACTGGGTGGTCAAACTCATCGACGTCTATCCCGAACAAGTCGCAGGCGACCAGAAAATGGGCGGATACCAACTCGCAGTTGCGATGGACATTTTCCGTGGGCGTTATCGTGAAGGCTTCGATAAGCCCATGGCGATCACCAGCGACAAGCCAATGACCTATCAATTCGCGCTGCCCAACGCCAATCATGTGTTCCGCAAGGGACACCGCATCATGGTGCAGGTGCAGTCCAGCTGGTTCCCGCTTTATGACCGCAATCCCCAAAGGTTCGTCCCCAACATCTTTTTTGCCACGCGTGAGGATTACCAAAAGGCAACACAGCGCATCACAGTGGGCGGCGCCGACGCGAGCTTCATTGCGCTGCCTATCGTGAAGTGAAGCGCTGATCGCGACCGAGCTCCCCGCTGATTGCGAGCGGTCGGAGCGTCTTAAGCCCACCTGGTGTCCGGCGTGGAACGGCGCAGTCACCAGCGACGCGTCCGGCCCTGTCCTGCGAAGGCTCAGGGGGCGGGCGGCGCGCGTCCGTGGTCGCCGGATCAATCCGAAATAGTTGCATAAAAGTGACGGTTAGAAACAAACTGCAACGCCAAGGCCGCGCGGTTTGCATTCGCTGATCAGGTGCGCGACGGTCGCTAATTAGCTAGTATTGTAG
>JAYVVA010000097.1:0-3544 GCA_043787435.1 Sphingomonadales bacterium
CCAGTCGATTGGGCTGTTGTTCACCGCGACCGCCGCCAATGAGCTTCGGCGGCCTATTTCTGACGCCGATGTTGGCGGTTGAGGCCGAAGTGCATAGCCCGGCGTTGCTGCATACGGTCGCGCATTTGGATGCGTTGTTCAGACGAAATTTGCTGGAAGCGTGTACGACGAGCCGCACGCTCTTCGGGAGTTGGCCGCTGCACTCGTTGCGGTAGACCATCTTCATGCGCAAGCTCGGCGGGACTGACGGCCTCTGGCTTTAGGCGGCCGCCGGGCAGGGTCGGCGGCACTGACGTCCCGGTTGGCGCACCATCTCCGGCAACCTGGTTTTCGGACATCTGTGCTTGTCGAGCGAGGTTTCGTCGGTCGACCATTTTCTCGGCAACGATATGGTCGCGATGTGCCGCACGCACCAAGGCCGCACCTTTGGCAAAATTCATCGAGGGCGGGCCCGCAAGAGCCTGGCGACGCACGATGGCGCGCCGCCGAAGTCGCTCATGGACACGCTCGCCACTCGCTGCAGCTGCCACAGGATGGCTGGCGGCAAAGTCCTCACGGCGGTCACGCCGTTCGGTGCCAATCACCATGCGTTCTTCCGATAGCAACGGACGATCGGCACCAGTCTGCATCGGTTCGGGGATCATAGCTGGCAGCTCGACAGCCGCGGTCCGCGTCTCCGACGGCCGCGACGCGACGTGAAGGTGCTTGATGACTGGCTTCGGCGGTGGCGCCAACATTGCAGTGAGGACGGGAACCTCGATGCCGACACGTCCCAACAGGCCCGAGGCAATGGCACCTGCGCTCAACAAACCAACCGCGACGGTTCCGAGCAGAACCTGCCGCCCACGCCGCCACATCCCGCGTCGGTCACGACGGGCCGTGCCCGAGGGAGCGCCGATCGACGTCATGGTTGCGGCCACGATCCGGTCCGCCAGCCCGGTTGACGACGGCGGCACGTCGAAGCGATCGAGTTCCTTGGCGAGCGCAAAATTTAGGGCGTCGATCATTGCGCCGCCTCCTTCATTGGGGTCAACGCTGCGCGTAACGCGGACCGCGCGCGCAACAGCAGCGACTCGAACGCCTTGAGGTTCATCTCCATCGCCTCTGCCGCCACCTGGTTCGAAACCTCTTCATAATAAGTCAGTACTATCGCCGCGCGCTGCCGGTCGGGCAGCGCTCCTATCGCGGCTACTGTTGCCGACCGCATTCGCCCGGCGTCGAGTTCCTCGGGTGCCAACGGCGTCTCGTCCGCGCGCTCGGGCACAGCTTCGTCGCTGGCAAAGCGACGGCGCCGCAGCCGGTCGAGGCACAGGTTCACAACAACGCGATTGAGCCATGCACCCGTACCGGCGCTCCCTACCTGCCATCGCGCCGCATCCCGCCACAGCCGCAACAACGCCTCCTGCGCGATATCCTCAGCCTCGCTCGGATCACCAATCATGCGATAAGCGATCCGATGTAGTACCCGAAGGTGGCGGTCGACGAGTATCCGGAACGCAACCGAATCGCGCTCGCGCACGCGCGCCATCAGCGTGTCGTCGCTGTCGGGGTCATCGCTCCGGACTGCCGTTCTCGACTGTGCCACGTCCCCGCTATCTGGCCGGCTGGCCCGATCGAAATGCCAATCCTGTTGGCTATACTACGCGCGGGTAAGCAAATCCCTTCGCTTCAGGCGAGAAATGTCGAAAAGGCGAGGAACGCCGACACGAATGTCAGCAGGAACAACGCCCTGTCTGACAGCGGCTCACGGGCGCGTGACGTCACGGTGACCGGGGGCGGTAACATCTGGCGGAAAGGGTGGCGGGCTGACTCGTTGGTCAGAACAAGGCGGCGTTTTCTCATAGCGAGACGTAAACGCGGCATTCACCATCGAGACCAGAGCATTTCGTGGTTAAAAATCGAACGTCCAAAAACAGGACACCGTATTAACGCCCTTCGATCCGACGGCGGATTGCCTGCAGCGTCAGCCAGACAAAAATGGCGATCACGGGCGCTGCAATGCCAAGCGCAATGGTGGCGTCGAACCCGGCGTGAACATGTTCGACAGCCTTCATCGGATATGACAGCAGCATCAGCGAATAATAGCTTATTGCCGCCACCGACAGCCCCTCAACCGTGCGCTGCAGGCGCAGCGACGCATCGGCGCGCTGGTTCATCGAGCTCAGCAGCGCCGCGCTCGTTTCTTCGTCTGCAACCTTGATTCGTGTATCGAGCATGGCGCCCGCTCGTGCGATTCGGGCGATAACTTCGCGCTCACGGTCGGCGACCGAATTGCATGTCCGCATCGCCGGCGCGAGGCGACGGTCCATAAACTCCTCGATCGTCTGGACGCCTGCGATCTTGACCTCGCGTAGGCTAGCGACGCGGTCGCGAACGAGATCGTGATAGGCGTTAGCCGCGGCAAATCGAAATGTCGTTCGAGCGCTCAATCCTTCTGCTTCGCCCGACAGGGTAATTAGGCGTGACAGGAGAGCCCGGTCTGCTTCGACACCTTCTTCAGCAGCGAGCTTGGAGGCCAGATTACCGGCTTCGGCCTCGATCGACCGCAACTGTACGGTTGCTTCGCCTGCCAACGGGAACGCGAGCAGTGCCATCATCCGATACGTTTCAATCTCGAGGAGCATCAGCGCCAGCCGTCCCGCTAACGCGGCATCGCGCGAGTGCAACAAAAGCCGGAACCGCGTCATGCCGCTGTCGTCTGCGCGAAAGTCAGTGAATATCCGCGCCGCGCCCTCTAGCACCTGCGCACCGATCTGCACGCCGTCTGACGCCAGAGGCGGGGTCAAATTGCCGGCATCATCCCGTCGAAGCTCCAGCATCGTGGCGACCAAAACGTCGCTAGGGAAAGCTGCCAACCAGTCCGCTGGCAGCCGATCGAACGGACTACGCGGATCGATGGCCGTTGGCGGCGGGCAGAATAGCGTCCAAGTGGAAAACTCGGTATGGCGCTCCCAGCGCAGCGACCAGCCGAGCCCGTCGAGCGCCCACCAGCGCGCACGCCGATCCGGTACCTGCTCACCGAAGCGATCGCACAAGACAGCCATGTGCGATCGGTCGGCATCAGCTGCTTCCTGGCCCGACACGTTAGCGAGACGGATGGCGACAACGGGTGCCTCGAGTGGGGTTGACGGGCGGGCATGAGCTTCCGCCAAAAGACGGTCACGCTCGGCGTGCCATGCAAAATGAAGACCCCCCGTGATCGCGGGCGCCGAAGCCACTTTGTCCACCTTTGTCCTCCCAGCCGTTTCAAAGGCTAGCGCAACTCTTTAGGCACACAAGCATTCTAATTGCGCACGAAAAGCTTTCATGCAATTTCCGCCGCCTGACTATGGCGTCAGCAAACCTTTGGATGGAGAAACACATGGCGAGTGTGAAAGGGTACCTCGGCGTTACGCTGGGTGTTGTAGCATTTCTGGCCCTGCCGGCCTGTTCGAAAAAGGCATCAGACGACGAAGCGACGCCTACGGCGGCGACTCCAGCAGCCGCACCCGGTGCTGCCACGCCCACTACAGCGACAGCTCCGGCAGCCGACAACACGGACACC
>JAYVVA010000098.1:0-1752 GCA_043787435.1 Sphingomonadales bacterium
ATTTGGGTCATGTTCAATATCATTGGATTGATCATCGTTGGTCTCATTTCGGGCGCGCTCGCCAGATGGTTTTACCCGGGCGCTGTGCACATGAGCCTCATCATGACGGCGGTGCTGGGTATTTGCGGCTCATTTGTCGGCGGCTTTATTGGCAACCTGTTCACCCGGGAGCGGGATTTCATGAAGCCGCACGCCGCAGGCTTCGTCATGTCGGTAATTGGCGCCATGGTGCTTATTTTTATCGCGCACCACCTCGGCATTCGTTGATCAAGGTTGCGGTCCAGTCAGGACTTGCGAGGTGCGGGTGTCCGTAGCGTCGGCCACCCGCGAACTCGATCGGTGCAAAGGGAGGAGGCGACAACGCCCCCTCCCCGGCAATCGCCAAAGACGAAGTATTAAGCGGCCTTGGCGACTTCGAGCGTCGGTTTTTGACCGCCGATTGCGATCTTGCGCGGACGCATTGCTTCTGGAACTTCGCGCACGAGGTCGATCGTCAGCAGACCGTTGTCGAGTTCAGCACCAGAAACAGTGACGTAGTCGGCCAACTCAAACCGACGCTCGAATGCGCGGGTCGCGATGCCGCGATGCACGAACTGACGGGCATCCTCGCCTTCAAATTCGGCTTTCTTGCCGGTAACGACAAGCTTGTTAGCCTGAGCAACCATGTCGACGTCGTCAGCTTTGAAGCCGGCAACCGCAATAGTGATCCGGTAAGCGTCGTCGCCCGACCGCTCGATATCGAACGGCGGATAGTTATCGAAAGCGGCTGTCCGGGTCGAGGTTTCAAGCAGGTCGAACAACCGGTCGAAACCGACGGTGCTGCGGCGATAGGGGGTAAAATCGAAATTGGTACGCATGAAGTAAAGTCCTTTCTAAGCGACTTGGTTTTCGGACCCGCAAACGGCGTCCGAAACTCAGAAATGGGGCGAGGCACCGAAGTTTCAAGGTGGATTATGTGAAATTATCAAATAGTCATCAGCGACGGGATATAGCTACCGGCCGGCTGAGCCACAGTTTGGACACCATCCGGTATTTATCGTTCTGAGCAACAGCTGTTCTAGCATCACAAACTAGCTCGCGGTTGCGCGGTTCAGTGGCGTTGGTCCATCCATTCGCCGTTAAGCTCAGCGACTTCCTTGACGTACGGAGATAATCCGTTGCGCATGAGCATCGCCAATTCACCGTAATGTTTAGGGGAGTTTCCTTCACCTGAAGAAATGTTGCCGCCACGCATCCGCTCAAACGCAACTGGCGTACCGTCGGTCCAAAAGTCTGTTTCACCAGGCCATCCGTCGCATAGGCGGTCGACTTGCACCATCATGGCCGCGTACGCGGCCGGGGGCATGACGAATTGGCGTCTCTCAACTTCAGCACTGATCTCGCCGTCCGCGTTGCGCTTAGCAATTACAATCATACCGCGGACCACGCTTCCCTGATTGGAAAGCGACGTCGCAAACCATCGCTTTCCAAATGACGGCATTGCCACGAACCTCTGGCTGTCACTCGTTAACGAACTACGCGGCGGGAGCTTTGCGAGAAGAACAAACTCGGTCACCGGACCATATCGGTCTTTCGACGGCGTGATCGGACCGACATGGGTTCGCGTGGCCTCTCTCGCGGCTGCTGCCAGTTGTTGATTACGCTGCCAGGCGCCAAAAGTAATCCAGCCGCCGCCTGCCATCTCGAGAAATACGATGAGCGTGTTCAAGTAGCCGAGGCGGTGCAACCAGCGAACTGCATTGGGTGAAATCA
>JAYVVA010000099.1:0-2271 GCA_043787435.1 Sphingomonadales bacterium
GCTCTTCCCTTTCGACCCGCTCCTAACCCGTTCGCTGCGCTTGCCGCCAATGACGCGCTGGTACAGCTTTCGGGCAGCCTCAACACGCTTGCCGTCTCGCTCAGCAAAACGGCCAACGACATCCGCTTGCTCGGCAGCGGACCACGTTCAGGTCTTGGCGAACTGCTGCTCCCCGAAAACGAACCCGGCAGCTCGATCATGCCAGGCAAGGTCAACCCGACACAGTGCGAGATGCTGACAATGGTTGCTGCACAAGTGATGGGCAACCACGTAGCGATCACCGTCGGCGGCATGCAGGGACATTTTGAACTGAACGTGTTCAAGCCCCTGATAGGAGCGAATGTTTTGCGCTCGATCGACCTGATCAGTATCGGCATGACGAGCTTTGCCAAACGCTGCGTCGACGGGATCGAACCCAACCGCGACCGCATTGCCGAACTGGTCGCGCGCTCGCTGATGCTCGTCACTGCTCTTGCGCCCGAGATCGGATACGACAACGCCGCCCGCATTGCGAAAAAAGCCCATCACGACGGGACCACGTTGCGCGAAGCTGCGCTGGAGCTCGGACTTGTCGACGCGACAAGCTTCGACCGGCTCGTCCGGCCCGAAAAGATGATCGGGTCGCAAGCGGATCCTTTGTAATTGCGCGACGCAGGCGAGCGGTCACGCGCGGGAGCTGCGGTTGCCGCAAGGCAAAAATTGGTCGGGCTGGCGCTTCGCCGAGGTCGCGTCGTGATTGCAGTGCGTTGACGCGCAGCGCGCGCAGCGGCATGAGCGACCATGCCCGCGACCCTGCCGTTCACGCGCCGTGGACTTCTTTTCGTACTTTCATCACCCTCGGGCGCGGGGAAATCGACGATCGCGCGCAAGCTGCTCGCGTCGGAAGACAATCTTGCCCTTTCGGTATCCGCAACGACGCGACCCATGCGACCGGGCGAAGTCGACGGCATCGATTATCACTTTGTCAGTGTCGATCGATTTCGGGAGATGGTCGCTGACCATGAGTTTCTCGAATGGGCCCATGTCTTTGGACATCGCTATGGTACGCCGCGCGAACCCGTCGATGCGATGCTTGCCAAGGGTTGTGACGTGCTGTTCGACATCGACTGGCAAGGCGCGCAACAGCTGTTCCAGCAAGCGGGGGGCGATGTCGTCCGGATATTCATTTTTCCGCCTTCACTCGATGAGCTTGAACGCCGCCTGCGCGCCCGCGGTACCGATAGCAACGAAGTCATCGACGCTCGCATGGCCCGCGCCGCAAACGAGATCAGCCACTGGGACGGCTATGACTATGTGCTCGCCAACGATGATGTCGAACGCTGTTTCACCGAGGTTAAATCAATCCTCGCGTCCGAAAGACTGAAGCGCAGCCGCCAAACCAGCCTGATCGGATTTGTGCGCAGTTTGACGCGCACCGGCTGAGCGCTAATCTCCTGCACATCAGGGGAGACGTATCATGGTCCGGATTGTTTTTGGCAGCATCGTTGCCGGCCTCGTACAATTTCTAATCGGTGCCATTGCCTGGGCGACGCCCATCAGCAAGCTGGCCTTCGCGACGCTCGACGACGCCCATACTGCGCAAGTCCAGTCCGCTCTTGCGAGCGCTCTGACCGCAACGGGCAGTGGCACCTATTTTATACCGTCGTCCGAAACGGCGGCGGGAACGGTTTTGCGCGGCCAGGGGCCGGTCGCCCTCATCCATTTCAATACCCACGGCTTTCCGCCAACGGCGCCGTCTTCGCTGCTCACCGGGCTGATCCTGTCGATCTTCGTGATGCTGCTTGTCGGCCTTGCGGTCCAGCGACTTCCCGACTTCCCGAGCAGAATGCGAACCGCCACGCTGTTCGCAATTGCGACGGTCGTGTATTTCGCGTTTTCGCTGCCGGTCTACAATTTTTACATGCCGTGGGCGTGGTGGGTGTTTTTGGGCATTGAGGAATTGATCGCGTTCACAGCTGGAGCGTTCGTCCTGACCCGCTGGTTCATGCCGGCGGCGTCAGAGCAAACGCAGCATCCGGTTCGCTGAGGCAAAGTCGGCGCGGCGCCACGCGCGCGCGTCGGCGGCCATCCATTCCTCGCCCCAGAGATCTGCTTGCCAAAGTTCGTCGAGGTGAGTCGCATCGAACGCGGCGTCGGAGCCTATCGCGTGTTCAGCAAGCATCAATGCAACGACCAGCGATCCCCCGATCGTCACGATCGGCAACAGTGCCGCCAATTCGAACCGGCTGCGTGCAGCGATCTCCGATGAAAGACGAGTAAGTGTTGCGGGCG
>JAYVVA010000100.1:0-4228 GCA_043787435.1 Sphingomonadales bacterium
ATGGGATGCGTCGGCAAAATCGCGCACGTCGAGGCGATGGACGACGGGAGCTATAATCTCGTCTTGGAGGGCGTAGCTCGGTTCCGGATGGTGCGCGAACTCGATGTGACGACGCCGTTCCGCCAGATTGAAGCGGTCCTGGAGGAAGCTCATGACGACGAGCCACTTGCCGGGATCCAGCGTGCCGACCTCGAACGCGAATCGCGTCGCTTTGCCGAGGCGCAGGGGTTTGTCGTCGATTGGGACGCCGTTGCGCGGCTCGACGATGAAGCGCTGGTCAACGGCATTGCCCAGATCGCGCCGTTCGATGCTGCCGCCAAACAGGCGCTGCTCGAAGCAACCAACATGGCCATGCGCGCAGACCTGATCGTTCAACTGATGCGATTTTTCGGGCGGCATGACGGAGAGGAACGCGTGACGCTGCAGTAGCATCGCCAAGCCCATTCTGGATTGGTGTCGCGCGAGGTATGTTGTAGAATCGGTCCCGACGCGGCCGCGCCAGTGGATGTTTTCTCGGCGCAAAACGACTCACATTCATGCCAGACAAAGTGCGGTGTCGGACGAAGTTAAACCGTCATTCCCGCGAGCAGCTTGGGCAATTTCCCTGTCTCGCCACGCGCTTCGGCCATGAACAAATCCTTCAGCGGCTTGATGCGTTGCACTGCGCCCAGTCCGAAGCGGCGCACCTTGCTCGCGGATTTCCCCGGGATGCCGAACAGGCGGGTCAGCATGTCGGTCGCGGTCGCGACCATCATTGTATCGAGGCTCCGCCAGCGCTGGTAGCGTTCGAGCAGCATCGCGTCCCCCAGGTCCATGCCGGTCCGCGACCCATCGACCAGCACCTCGACCAGCGCCGCAACATCGCGGAAGCCCAAGTTCAAACCCTGACCCGCGATTGGGTGAATGCCGTGTGCAGCGTCGCCAACCAGCGCAAGCCGTGTATCCGTAATCCGCGCGGCGTGGTGGAAGCCCAAAGGATAGGACGACCGCGACGCTGCCGCCGACAGTGTCCCAAGCAGGCCGCCTGCCCGCTTGGCGGCTTCGGCGGCGAACGCCGAGTCGCTGAGCGCGAGAATACCGGGGGCATCTTTGGCAGCGATGGTCCACACCAGCGCCGACCGCGTGCCGGGTTGCATCGGCAAGAGAGCGAACGGGCCATCGGGATAAAAAATCTCGTGCGCGACATTGTGGTGGGGGAGGCTGTGGTCGAAGGCCGAGATGACCGCGACATGATCGTATTGCCACCGGGCAACGCGGATTCCTGCTGCCGTACGTGCTGGCGAATTACGCCCTTCGGCGGCAATCAGGACGTCGGCGCGAATCCTGCTGCCGTCGGCGAGCGTCACGACCGTCCCGGATGGATCGCGCACGACCGAGACGGAACTGGCCGGAATTTTCAGCGTGACGTGCGCCGCATCAGCGGCAGCTTCGTATAGGATTTTGCGGAGGACGCGGTTTTCGATCATCGTGCCCAGCGCCTCGCCTTCGCCCGGCGTAAAGTCGAGCGCGTCGCGCTGCAGGCCGTCGCGCACTTCAATCCGACGTATAGGGCAGCCGTAAGGAACCAACCGGTCGGCAACGCCGATGGCTTCGAGCATTCGCCAGCTTGCGCTCGCGATCGCTGAGGCGCGCCCGTCGAACGCAGGGGCGAGTGTCGTGGCCGGTGGGGCCGGATCAATCACCACCGATGAAATACCATGCGCGTCAAGGGCAAGGGCTGTGGTGAGCCCGACCAGGCCGCCGCCGAGAATAAGCGTATCAGTCGTTTCCATGTCACCGACCATAGAACGCTCCGTCGCGCGCGTCACGCATAAGCCTACACCGGTACTCTTGACGGGGAGTCCCGCGTAGGCGATTCTTGTCCACAGGAACGAAGCGCCACCATCGCACCGTCGCTTCGAGGATAAGCACGTCATGGCCAGTCGCGTCGCCCCTAATCGCTCGCCCGCGTGGCGTGCCACCGTCAAGGCGGGGGTGGTGCGCAGTGGGACGATGTTAACTGCTGTTGCGCTCGCAATTCTATCGCTGCTGATCGTCATCGCCCTCGCCACGCACGACGGCGGCGACCCATCGCTCAGCACGGCGGCCGGGCATGAGCGAATCACGAACTGGTTGGGCCTCGCGGGCGCCTGGACATCCGACCTGCTGTTGTCCGTGCTTGGGCCGGCTGTTGCGTTGACGCTTGCGCTACCTTTGCTGTTTGCAGGGTTGTTGTGGCGCGGGAACAGCATAGCCGGCTGGCAGCGGCGAAGCCTCGTGACGTTGATCGCCCTTGCCTTGGTGGGGATCGGTCTGGCGTTGTTGCGCCCCACAGCCGTGGCGGGTTTGCCGGCGGGTCTTGGCGGGATCGTTGGCCTCGGCGGCGAGTTGATGCTGACAGGGTCTTTCGCCTTCCTTCCGGGCGCCGGCCCGGTGATTGCGCGCTATCTGGCAGCGGCGCTGTTTGGCATCGGTGGGCTTGCGCTCTGGGCGCGCACCATCGGCCTAACGCTTCGCTTGCCGCAGTTCGACCGGCCGGCCTTGCCAAGCCCGGCTGCCGCCGAACCGCGTCGCGAAGTTGCTTCGCCTCGCCCGGACATCTCCGGCGCGCCAGATACGCGCAGCCGTCCGGTCATTGCAGACCGCGCAGCCGCACCGGCGCCCCTCAAAAAGGCGCGGCAGGAATCGCTGGCGCTCCGTGACAAATATGTATTGCCCGATTTAAAGCTGCTCAAGCCGGCCCCTCCATCATCGGGCGCACAGCTCGACAAGGCGGCGCTCGAACGCAACGCGCGGTTGCTTGAAACCGTCCTCGACGATTTCCACGTCAAGGGCACGATCACCGAGGTTCGACCCGGACCAGTCGTAACGATGTACGAGCTGCAACCGGCCGCCGGCATCAAGGCGAGCCGCGTCATCCAGCTCGCCGAGGATATCGCGCGCAATATGTCTGCCCTGTCCGCGCGTGTCGCGACCATTCCGGGGCGCAATGTCATCGGTATCGAATTGCCGAACGCGCACCGGGAATCGGTATTCCTGCATGAGATGATTGCCAGTCAGGCGTTCGAAGACGGCGCGGGGACCCTGCCAATCGTGCTTGGCAAGAATATCGCTGGCGATCCCGTGATCGCGGATCTGGCGCCGATGCCACATTTGCTGATCGCCGGTACAACCGGCTCGGGCAAGTCTGTCGGGCTGAACTCGATGATCTGTTCGCTGCTGTATCGGCTGACCCCCGACCAGTGTCGCATGATCATGATCGATCCCAAACTGCTCGAACTGCGACCTTACGAGGACATACCTCACCTGCTCTCGCCGGTCGTTACCGAACCGGCCAAGGCGATCCGCGCGCTCAAATGGGCCGTGGAGGAGATGGAGGATCGCTACCGCAAAATGGCATCCATCGGTGTCCGAAGCCTAGCCGGCTTCAACGACAAGGTGCGCCTCGCCAAGGGTAAGGGCCAAAAGCTCAGCCGCCGGGTACAGGTTGGGTACGATGCCGAGACGGGGCAACCCCAGTACGAAGAAGAAGCTCTCGATTTCGAGCCGATGCCGCAGATCGTCGTGATCGTCGACGAACTCGCCGACCTCATGATGACCGCAGGCAAGGAAGTCGAGTTCCTCATACAGCGCCTTGCCCAAAAGGCGCGGGCGGCGGGCATCCACCTGATCATGGCGACGCAGCGCCCGTCGGTCGACGTCATCACCGGAGTCATCAAGGCGAATTTGCCCACGCGGATCAGTTTCCATGTCACCTCCAAAATTGATTCGCGGACGATCCTCGGTGAGCAGGGCGCCGAGCAGCTGCTTGGGAAGGGCGACATGCTCTACATGATGGGTGGACGGCAGATCGTCCGCGTGCACGGACCGTTCGTGAGCGATGATGAGGTGATTGCGATCGCGGATCACTGGAGGGCCCAAGGGGTACCCGACTATATTCAGGCAGTGACCGAAGAACCCGAGGACGGCGGCTTCGCGCTCGACGGTGCGCCGGTTGGCGACGACAGCCCCGAGGATCAGGAATATCGCAAGGCCATGCAGATCGTTGCGGAAAGCCAGAAGGCGTCGGTGAGCTGGCTCCAGCGTCAACTGCGCATTGGCTATAATCGTGCTGCACGGCATATCGAGCGGATGGAGAAGGACGGGCTGGTCGGCCGGTCCGATCACGTCGGACGCCGCGAAGTGATGATGGATACCGAAGGGCGCGCCATTTAAGTTCAGCGGCGGTTCAAACGGAATGAGCTAGCTG
>JAYVVA010000101.1:0-14833 GCA_043787435.1 Sphingomonadales bacterium
GCGGGTATTCTCGGGGCGCTGTTTGCCGCGCTGTTGTTGCGGCGAACGGTAACCAAGGGGCGCGCACAGGGCTTCATGATGGAGATGCCCAAATATCAGCTCCCGGCAGCGCGCGACCTCGCGCTCGGGCTGTGGCAGCGCGCCCACGCGTTTCTGAAGCGCGCGGGGACTATCATTGCCTTTACGACCATTGTCCTTTGGGCGCTCCTCAGCTTTCCGCGCGTGCCGCATGGGAGCCCGACGAGCCAGATCGACCATTCGATTGCCGGACACATTGCCGATGGCTTGGCAGTCGTCGTCAGACCCATCGGTTTTGACCGCGATATTGCCTTGGCCCTGATCCCGGCAATGGCAGCCCGCGAAGTCGCGGTGTCTGCGCTCGCGACAGTAAACGCGATCGACACGCGCGACGAGGGAAAGCGCGAACAGTCGCTCGCCGCCTCTCTGCGAAGCAAATGGTCGCTGCCAACCGCTCTCGCTTTCCTCGCATGGTTCGTCTTCGCGCCGCAGTGTATTTCTACCATTGCAGTGGTGCGGCGCGAGACCAATGGCTGGAAATGGCCAGGCTTCATGCTAGCCTATCTGTTTACGCTGGCCTACGCCGCGGCAGGAATAACATATTGGAGCGCCAGTGCGCTCGGACTTTAGGAGAGCAAAGTGGCAGGCAGCGTCAACAAGGTCATTCTGGTCGGCAATCTGGGCAAAGACCCAGAGTCGCGCAGCTTTCAAAACGGCGGCAAAGTTGTGTCGTTCAGCGTCGCAACGTCGGAAAGCTGGAAGGACAAGACATCGGGCGATCGTAAAGACCGGACCGAATGGCACAATGTCTCGATTTTCAGCGAGGGTCTCGCTCGCGTCGCCGAGCAATATCTTAAAAAGGGCAGCAAGGTCTATCTCGAAGGTCAGCTCGAAACGCGCAAGTGGCAGGATAAGGAGGGCAATGACCGTTTCACGACCGATGTGGTGCTCCGCAACTTCAACTCGTCGATGGTCCTGCTCGACAGCCGCGATGGCGGCGGAGCGGGAGCGAGCGGATCGCGCGGTGGTGGGAGTGAGTGGGGCCAGGACGAGGCCCGCGGTCCTGCTGGTGGCTTTGGCGGCGGCGCAGCGCGCGGTGGAGCAAGTCGTCCGACGGCATTTGACAGCGATCTGGATGACGACGTCCCTTTTTAGGCTCTGCCGCAGGCTCAGGGTTTTAGCATCGCCTTAAGCCCCGAAAAGGGCCCGAAATCCTCGCCTGCGACCCATTTTCCGTCGCTTGTACGGGCGCGCTCGGCGTCGTTTCGAGGAAAAGGATCGAGCGCGAGCCCGAGGGTTTGCGCCACGGCCTCGCCCAGATCGACCGCCCCATTGTCCACCTCGATGAGGTCGCAGTCGTCATCGCTCAGTTCAATTTCGTCGGTGTCGCTCACGAGCAATTCGGGATCAACAAAGCGCAGCGTAAACGCCTCGTCGAGATGGGTGGGGACCGGGTCGCCAGTCACGACGCAGGTCTGCACGGCATCAGCAACGAATCGTCCCGTCGTCTCCACGCCCGCGGCGCTCGCGGTCAGTGTTACCGTCGCTGTCAGCATATCGAGTGCAATCAGATCGAACCGCGCCGCAACGGCGCGGCGCTCTTGCGCCGTTGCCTCGATCGTCACGCTGCGTGCGATCGACCCAATCGAGTCAAGCGCGAACCGGCGGCTGAATTCGGGCGTCATCCCAAGTAGCCGCCGAGCAACACATCGATCGCGACCGAGTCGATGCGGCCGCGCAAAGCGGTAATTCGCGCCAGCGCTGCGTCAGCGTTGCCCGGCACGTGTCCCCGCCACAATGTCCGGCTCAGTGTTTTGAGATCAAGACCAGCACGATGCGCGCCCAATCGCCCGCCGACGACTGCCATCATCCCGCCGACCTGCTTGCCGACGACAAGGTCACCGAAGCCAATTTCGCGAATCTGCCCGTCCATATCGTCGATGAACCGCTCGGTGAGTCGCACCGCATCGAGATCGCGCCCCTCGTGTTCGAGCCGGAGCAGAACCAGCGACAGTACGAGTGACACCATGTCGAACCGGCCATCGACCGTGTCGGGCACGCCGTAGTCAGCGTACCAATACGGGTGCCGCGCCTCGGCCACGACAGCGGCATATACCGCACCCAGACTCTTCTCGCGTTTGCCGAACAAACGGCCAAAAAATCCGGGCTTCCGCTCTGTGCTTGCTGTTGTCATCATGTTTAGCATATTGCGGGCCGGCAGCGCGCTTGCAATCGGGCAATCTCGTGCGAAACGTTTAAAGAGTATTTCTATGGCCGTACGGCGTATCTTGGCACTTGTTTCGATCATCGCCGCTGGC
Organism: Sphingomonadales bacterium; assembly: GCA_043787435.1. GTDB lineage: Bacteria > Pseudomonadota > Alphaproteobacteria > Sphingomonadales > Sphingomonadaceae > Sphingomonas_O. The sequence goes on from JAYVVA010000101.1 coordinate 2,337, forward strand.
CTGGCCGGATGCGCACGAGTGCCCGGGCATCAGGGCTTCATCATCGACCCACAGCTCGCCGCAGCCGTCAAACCTGGCGTTGACAATAAGGCTTCGGTTCAGGGAACGATGGGACGTCCCAGTTTTATCGGCCAGTTTGACGAGAACGACTGGTATTACGTGTCGCGCGATACCAAGCAGCTGGCATACAAGCTTCCTCGCCCCTCAGCGCAAAAAATTCTCCACGTCCGGTTCGACCGAGGCGGCAACGTCGCCACAGTGGAAACGACCGGACTTGAAAAGGTCGCGATGATCCATGTCGTGAGGGACCGGACGCCCACGCTCGGCCGCGATCGCAACTTCTTCCAGGAATTGTTCGGTAATATCGGCCAGGTCGGCTCCGTTGGTCGCGGCGGCGGATCGACGGATAACCCCGACGGCAATTGATAGCCCGATCAGCGCGTCGAGCTGACGATTTTTCGAGATCCGCGAAGCGCATCCAGCTCAAGTATGGACGGAGGCTCGGATGCTGGACCGGATCGAACATCCCTGCGCATTTTTACCGCGCGACCCCGCCCGCCGCGAGAACAGCCAACGTGACCAGCTCGCTCGCGGTCGAGGCCATCGTGGCAATCTGAACCGGCTTCTCCATACCAATGAGCATCGGACCAATTACTGAATCACCACCAAGTTCACGCAGCAGCTTGGCCGACAGGTTCGCCGACTGGAGTCCGGGCATAATCAGCACATTGGCTGGCCCCGAGAGACGACTAAACGGGTAGCTTGCCATGACCTTGGGATTCAGGGCAACGTCTGGGGCCATTTCACCCTCGAACTCGAACCCGACGTTGCGCTTTTCGAGCGCCGTGACGGCATCGCGCAAATTGGTCAGGAACGACCCCTCGGGATTGCCAAAGGTCGAATAGCTGAGGAAGGCGACGCGCGGTTCGTGGCCCATGGCACGGGCGACCGCCGCTGTTCCCTCGGCAATGTCGGCCAATTGCTCTGCAGTCGGGCGTTCGTTGACCGTGGTGTCAGCCATGAATACCGTGTGGGACTGTCCAACGAGCACGTGGACGCCGAAAGGAATGCGACCTTCGGCCGGGTCGAGCACGCGGCGAATCTCGCGCATCGACTGGGCATAGGTCCGGGTCGTGCCGGTGATCATTGCATCGGCTTCGCCCATTTTCAGCAGGAGCGCTGCAAAGACGTTACGGTCCTGATTAACCATGCGCTCGACTTCGCGCCTCAAATAGCCGCGCCGCTGAAGTCGTTCGTAAAGCGTGTGCACCATCGCGGGAACGAGCGGTGAATTACGGCTGTTGTGAACCTCAAACGTCTCGGGTTTGTCGACACCCAGTGCCGAAAGGCGCTCGTGCACGTCGTCGCGCCCGACAAGCACCGGTATGCCGTAGCCCCCATCGCGGAAGGCGATCGCCGCGCGCAGAACGACTTCTTCTTCCCCTTCCGCAAAGACCACGCGCTTTGGGTGCGCGCGCGCACCTTCATAGGCGAGGCCGAGCACTGACGTGGTAGGGTTGAGGCGCGCGCGCAGAACATGGCGATATTCGTCCATGTCGAGGATTGGCCGCGTCGCAACGCCCGAATCCATCGCCGCCTTGGCGACGGCCATAGGCACGACCTCCATCAGGCGCGGATCGAACGGAGCCGGGATGATATAGTCGCGGCCGAAACTCGACGCTCGCCCACCATAAGCGGCCGCCACTTCCTCGGGCACCTGAGCCCGCGCAAGTTCGGCGATCGCATTTGCCGCGGCGATCTTCATCTCTTCATTGATCGCCGTCGCGCGCACGTCGAGCGCACCGCGGAAGATGAAGGGGAAACCAAGCACGTTATTGACCTGATTCGGATAGTCAGAACGGCCTGTGGCGACGATGCAGTCGGGACGCACAGCCTTGGCTGCAGGCGGCGTGATTTCGGGGTCGGGGTTGGCCATCGCGAAAATGATCGGCGACGGGGCCATTTTTTCCAGAAACGCCGGCGTCAGCGCATCCTTGGCCGACAGCCCAAGAAAGATGTCAGCGCCTTCGAGCGCCTCCTGCAGTGTGCGGCGGTCAGTCTTGGCGGCATGCGCCGACTTCCATTGATCCATGCCCTTTTCTCGACCTTGGTAAATGACGCCAGAGCGGTCGCACATGATGACGTTATCGTGGCGTACGCCCATCGCCTTGATGAGCGCTGTACACGCAATCGCCGCTGCGCCTGCGCCATTGACCACGACCTTGACGTCCTTGAGCTCGCGTCCGGTCAGCAACACGGCATTGATCAGGCCCGCGGCCGTGATAATCGCTGTGCCATGCTGATCGTCGTGCATGACGGGTATCTTCATGCGTTCCTTCAACGCTTGCTCGATGATGAAGCATTCGGGCGCCTTGATGTCCTCGAGGTTGATACCGCCAAAAGTCGGTTCCATCAGCGCCACCGCGTTGATGAAGGCTTCGGGATCTTCGGTCGCGAGCTCGATGTCGATCGAGTCGACATCTGCAAACCGTTTGAACAGGACGGCCTTGCCCTCCATCACTGGCTTCGACGCCAGTGCCCCTAGATTGCCAAGTCCCAGAATGGCCGTGCCGTTCGAGATAACCGCAACGAGATTTCCCTTGGCGGTATAATCATAGGCGGTCGCCGGATCTTCGGCGATGGCACGGACGGGGACGGCAACTCCGGGCGAATAGGCCAACGACAGGTCTCGTTGTGTTGCCATCGGCTTCGAGGCGATAATCTCGATCTTGCCCGGGCGACCTGCCGAATGGAACAACAGCGCTTCGCGCTCGGAAAACTGGATGTTGGCTTCTTCGGACATTAAAATCCCCTCTGGGTTTTCCCTACGTTATCCGCGCAAATGCCGGAAAGCCACTTTCGCCACTTTGTCGGGCGTGTATGCAAATCCTGTGACGTCCGCTGCAACCACGCCCGAGCCCCAAGCGACGCCCATGATGGCACAATATCACGCATTGAAGGCCGAAGCGCCCGATTCGCTGTTGTTCTACCGGATGGGCGATTTCTTCGAGCTGTTTTTCGATGACGCCAAGGCGGCAGCGGCTTGCCTCGACATCGCGCTCACGACGCGCGGAGAGCATGAAGGCCAGAAAGTGCCGATGTGCGGCGTGCCCGTCCATGCTGCAGACGCCTATCTGGCGCGTCTGATCCGAGGCGGATTTAGAGTCGCGATTGCCGAGCAAGTTGAAAGTCCCGCAGCGGCGAAGGCGCGTGGAGGTAAAACGATTGTTCGGCGTGCGATTGTCCGCGTCGTAACCGCCGGCACGCTGACAGAGGATGTGCTACTCGATTCGAGGTCGAGCAACTGGTTGGTCGCCGTCGCGCGGACCGGGGGACTGCTTGCCTTTGCGGCTGCCGACGTTTCAACAGGGGCCTTCGAAGTGGGAGAGGTCGGGGCCGAGGCACTCGATGCCGAACTGGCACGATTGTCGCCATCCGAGCTGATCGTTCAACCCCATATCGGTCTCACCGGCGTGGAGCGCGCCGCCACGGATTTCGATTCGACCAAGGGCGAGGCCCGCCTGCGTGCGCTTCACGAAGTCGCCACTCTTGACGGATTCGGGGCCTTCACGCGTGCCGAACTGGCGGCGGCCGGTGGGTTGCTCGCTTATCTCGATCATGCCGGGAAGGGAACGCTGCCTTTCCTGACGCCGCCTGTGCGCCGCACCACGGCCGAGCACATGGCGATCGATGCCGCCACGCGCGAAAGCCTCGAGTTGACGCAGGCCAATGCTGGCGGGCGCAAGGGAAGCTTGCTCGACACCATCGACCGGACCGTTACCGGTGCGGGTGCGCGAATGCTGGCGGCTGATTTGTCGGCACCGCTGACCGACCGCAGCGCAATTGACGCGCGCCTTGACCTGGTTCGGTACTGGACGCAGGCCAGCATCGGACGTGAACAATTGCGCGCGACATTGCGGGCCATTCCTGATGTAGCGCGCGCCTTGGCTCGCTTGTCCGCTCGACGGGGCGGCCCCCGCGACCTCGGCGCGCTGCGTGATGGGCTGGCACGCGCCTGTGAATTGCGCGAGCGGCTAGATCAAACCGATGCGCCGCGCTTGCTGACGCAAGTGTTGCCAGCGCTTACCGGACACGACGCCCTTGTCGACAGGCTGACCAACGCGCTTGTCGCCGAGCTGCCAGTCGATGCATCAAACGGCGGCTATATAGCCGCCGGATATGATGCCGAGCTCGACGACCTGCGTGACACGGGCGGCATGGGACGTCGTGAGATTGCCGCACTGGAGATCGCCTATCGCGAACGTACAGGGATTGCGACGCTCAAGATCCGTCATAACGGCGTGATCGGCTATCACGTCGAGGCGCCCGCGAGGGCCGCAGATCCGTTGATGGCGGCGGACTCGGGGTTTGCCCATCGTCAGACCTTGGCGGGCGTCGTACGCTTCAACACGCCCGAACTGCACGAGCTTGCGCTGCGTGTGACTCAGGCGGGCGCCCGCGCGTTGGCGGTTGAGGCCGCGCATTTCGAGCAACTCAACGAACTGGCACTTTCGTCGGCGCGCGCAGTTTCGGCGACGGCGGACGCACTGGCCCGCCTCGATGTCGCAAGCGCCAATGCGCAGGCAGCCGTCGAGTCGGACTGGTGTCGTCCCACTTTCGTCGAACATGGCTGTTTTGCGATTGCAGGTGGTCGACATCCCGTGGTCGAAGCTGCCGTTAGCGCATCGGGCGCGCGGTTCGTCGCCAATGACTGCGCGCTCGGCGACACCGACCGGCTGTGGCTGGTAACCGGCCCCAATATGGGTGGCAAATCGACTTTTCTGCGCCAGAACGCCCTCATCGCCGTCATGGCACAGGCAGGATGTTTCGTCCCCGCGAAATCGGCAACGCTCGGCCTTGTCGACCGCCTGTTCAGTCGCGTCGGCGCCTCGGACAATCTGGCACGCGGGCGATCCACGTTCATGGTCGAGATGGTCGAAACGGCCGCCATTCTGGCACAGGCAACCGAGCACAGCTTGGTCATCCTCGACGAAGTCGGACGTGGCACTTCGACCTATGACGGACTTGCGATCGCCTGGGCGGTGGTCGAAGCCGTGCACGAGGTCAATAAATGCCGCTGTCTGTTCGCAACTCACTATCATGAGCTTACCCGCTTGGCAGAAAAACTCCCTGCCTTGTCGCTCCACCACGTTCGGGCCCGCGAATATAAGGGTGACCTCGTCTTGCTCCACGAGGTCGCTGACGGTCCTGCGGACCGGAGTTATGGCATTGCCGTGGCACGGCTCGCGGGGATGTCGGCTGCGGTCCTGCAACGTGCGAAGTCAGTGCTTGCCAAGCTCGAAGCGGGACGCACCTCAGCGGGCGGCCTTGCAGCAGGACTCGACGATTTGCCGCTGTTCGCGGTATTGGTCGAGGTAGCCAAATCCGACCCGCTGCGCGATGCCCTGGCTGCGATCGAGCCCGATGCGCTGACGCCGCGCGAGGCCTTGGGCACGCTGTATGCGCTCAAGAAGTTGGTCGAATAGGGATCATCCGATGACGTCGCGCATCCGTTTCAGATAGCGCGCGAGTACGTCGATCTCGACATTGACCTCGCGTCCCTGGGCCAGTTCTCCGAGCGTAGTGACGGCCCATGTATGCGGGATAATGTTGACCCAAAATTGGGTGCCATCACCTGTCGGCGCCGCGTCGCGCACGTCGTTGACGGTGAGCGAAACACCATTGATCGTCACTGACCCTTTGGGCGCGATGAACGGGGCGATTTGGGAGGGCACCCGGATGCCGACGCGGTGTGATCCCCCCTCTTCGCACACATCAACGACAGTGGCGACGCCGTCGACATGGCCGGTTACGATGTGCCCGCCCAGTTCGTCGCCGATTTTCAGCGCACGTTCGAGATTAAGGCGGCTGCCGACGTCCCACATGTGCGCAGCAGTCTTGGCGACACTTTCGCCCGACACGTCGACCGCAAACCAGTCCGGGCCCTTTTCGACCACGGTCATGCACGCGCCCGAGCAGGCAATCGAGGCGCCGATCGCAATGCTGCCCAACTCATAGTGACACGTGATGGCGATCCGCTGATCACCGCGCGTTTCATTCGATCTGATTTGGCCGATGTCGGTGACGATGCCAGTGAACATGTTCGCTACCCCCGGGTTCGTTCGTAGGCGTCAAGCCGGTCGCTGCCAAGGCGGCGACTGTCGGTCAGAGTCCATCGTCCGTGGGCGTCGGCGATGTCGCCAAGCCCGATGCTACCCAACAACCGACCGCCCCCAATCAAGATGGGCGCTCGGTAGATAAGCAACCGGTCGACAAGATCGGCGGCAAGAAACGCGGCGGCAGCGCGCATCCCCCCTTCGACAAACAACCTATCTGCCTTGAGCAGGCCGATGTCGGCAAGATCGCGAAGCACCATCCAGCCGGCGGGAGCGTCGGCGGTCCGTGAGAGCAAGACCCGCTGCGGCGCCCGCGACTCCAAACCCGACAACCGAACGCCGAGGTGCGGCGCGTCGGCTACATAAGTGCCGTGGCCGACCAGAATTGCATCTGCAAGCGCGCGCTGAACATGGCTGTGTGCGCGAGCTGCCTCGCCGGTGAGCCACTTGCTGCGGCCATCTGCCATTGCGGCTGCGCCATCAAGCGACAGCGCCAGCTTGAGGGAAACGTGAGGCCGTCCATACCGCTGGCGCGTGAAAAACCCTGACATCACCCGCTCGGCCTCCAGCGCCCCTGGTCCTACCGTCACATCAATCCCAGCAGCAGTGAGCCGGCCAAATCCTTTGCCATCAACTGCCGGGAAGGGATCGCGAAGTGCTGCCACGACGCGAGCGACACCCGCTTCGATAAGGCTCGCGGCGCATGCCGGGCCGCGGCCCGGCTCTGCGCACGGCTCAAGAGTCACATAGGCCGTCGCGGCGCGCGCCGCAGCGCCTGCCTGCACGAGGGCCATCGCTTCGGCGTGGGGGCGCCCTCCGGGCTGCGTCCAACCGCGGCCGACGACGCGGCCTTCGCGTACAATTACGCATCCCACACATGGGTTCGAACCGGTTCGCCCCTGTCCGCGTTTACCGAGCGCCAGTGCGGTGTCCATCCAGCGACTATCGTCGGGGTGTGACATCGATGCCTAAAGTCTTTGCGAGCTTCTTATATTCTTCCTGCCGTTTGCGCGCTGCCTGTTGCTCGGCCTTGCGATCGGCGATCTCTTGCGGCGCATCCTTGGCCAACTGTGCACGCACCTCAGCTTCGGTGCGAGTCCTGGGCCATTGTTTGACGTACATTACCTCGGGTGGCTTCCACTCGGGTCGGACGTCCAATTTGTCGAAAATAGCCCAGAACCAGAGCGCAGTGATCACCGTTGCCAGGACACCGAAACCAAGCTCATGCCGACGTCGCTGACGGATGAAGGACCAGAGATCGCCTATAGCGCGGGTAGGTCGGACAGGACGGGGGATAAACGCCATTTCGTTAGAGATAGTCGCTTCGCCCGCGCCGATCCAGTCGCGTCAACGTCGCCTGGCGAAGCGTATCGTCATGGCGACCCACAATATGAAGAGGGCTTCATCGCTCGGCGAACCTTCACGGGGGCGATCCATGGGGGTCTCCACACGGCCGATACGGCATAACCGCAGCCGCAACCAGACCGGGCTATCGGCGGGGTGACGCACCCAATGAGCAGGACATTGTTCATCACAGTGATAAAATTATTTTATGCACTGGCCCGACAAATCATGCAGTCAGGCGTCGAATCGCTTCCTCACGCCCGATCAGCGGAAGTAAAGCCGCCATATCCGGGCCGTGGTCAAGACCGGTCAGAGCGCGCCGCAGTGGCTGGAACAGGCCTTTGCCGGCGCGGCCGCTGTCAATCTTGAGCGCTGTTGTCAGCCCGCGCCAGGGGTCGTCGGTCCAATCCAGTTTAGCAGCAACCTTGGCAGCAGCGGCAAGGAAGCCCGCGTCTTCGGCCGCAATCGATGTTTGGAGCGGGCCCGATATGACCTGCCACCAGTCAGTTACGTCGGCCAGTCTTGCAAGATTCGGCCGGATCACCGTCCAGGCCGCCTCGTCCATGCCCACTGGCAGGCGCTCGGCGACTGTGGCGAATGGCATTTGGTGCAGGATTTTGGCATTGAGCGTCTCAAGTTCGGCGATATCGAATCGCGCCGGTGCTCGACCAAATCGGCTGAAGTCGATCCCTTGAATCAGCGGCGCGATTTCTCGGACGGGCTCGACTGAATCGCTCGTGCCGAGGCGGGCCAGGAGTGCCGCGACTGCGAGAGGCTCCATTCCGTCGGCACGCAAGGCATCGCAGTCGAGACTGCCAAGGCGTTTCGAGAGCTTACCCTCCGTCCCAACCAACAGCGCCTCGTGGGCAAACTCGGGCGCAGCGGCGCCAAGAGCGGAAAACATCTGTAGCTGCACTGCAGTATTCGAAACATGATCCTCGCCACGAACGACGTGGGTAATGCCCATCTCGATGTCGTCGATTACCGATGGCAGAAGGTAAAGCCATGATCCGTCCGCTCGCCGTACAACCGGATCGGAAACCAGCCGGGCATTGAACGCCTGGGGCCCGCGAATGAGATCGATCCACGCCAGCGGCTCGTCATGATCGAGCTTGAATCGCCAGTGCGGCTCCCTGTCGGCCGGCGGCAGTGCGTCGGGATCAGGCCGTTCGTAAATCGGCGGCAAGCCCCGGCCGAGCAGGACCTTGCGCCGTAGATCGAGCTCATCGGGCGTCTCATAACAGGCATAAACCCGACCCGCCGCTCGCAACCGATTGAACTGCACGCTGTAGAGCGCAAAGCGTTCGGACTGTCGTACTTCACCGTCGCGGCTCAAGCCCAGCCAGTCGAGATCGCTGCGGATCGCCTCGACAAACGCCTCGGTTGAGCGCGCGGGGTCAGTGTCGTCGATACGCAGCTGGAAGCGACCATCGTGTTTCTTGGCCCACAACCAGCTGTGCAATGCCGTCCGGAGATTGCCAATGTGAAGGCGACCCGTTGGCGAGGGCGCAAAGCGGGTTGTCGTCATGGCCGATCACGTCGCGTCACGCAGCGCTTAATCGGTTCAACGTCCGGCCATATGGGCAAAAGTCTCGCTCCCTTTGTCGATCCCGTCTCGTAAAGGAGCTAAATCCCGTGTGTTGAAAGCCGACGATCGTCATGCAGATGTATCGCGGATCGCTATACGACGCAAACGTGCCTAGCTGGTTCGGAACGCGTTCGTGATGGGATAGCGGCGGTCGCGCCCGAAATTGCGACTGCCAAGTTTGACCCCCGGCGGCGACTGGCGGCGTTTGTATTCGGCGACATACAGCAATCGCTCGATACGCGTGACTGTGTCGCGATCGAAGCCGCGAGCAACGATGTCGGCGACCGACAATTCCTCCTCAACCAGCCCGCGCAGGATGGGATCGAGGATTTCATAGGGAGGCAACGAATCATCGTCGCGCTGGTCGTCGCGCAGTTCGGCTGACGGCGGGCGCGTAATGACCCGGTCGGGCATCACGGGGCCGTCCGGGCCGACGCCGAGACGCGGCCGATGGACGTTTCGCCAGCGGGAGAGCGCAAACACCGTCGTCTTATAGACGTCCTTAAGGACCGAATAACCGCCCGCCATGTCGCCATAGATCGTCGCATAACCCACTGACATCTCTGACTTGTTTCCTGTCGTCAGGAGCATGGGGCCGAATTTGTTGCTGATCGCCATCAACGTCAGCCCGCGGATACGTGACTGGATATTTTCTTCTGCCAGATCGGGCAGATGGCCTGCGAACACGTGCGACAGCATCGAGTCGAACGCCGTCATCGCTTCCGCAATAGGAATCGTGTCGAGACGACAGGCGAGAAGGCGCGCACATTCCGCGGCATCACCTTCGGAGATATCGGCTGTGTAGCGCGATGGCATCATCACGCACCAGACCCGGTCTGATCCCAGTGCATCAACTGCGACCGCCGCGGACAGCGCCGAATCGATCCCCCCGGACAGGCCAAGCACGACGCCGGGAAAGCGATTGGTGTTCACATAGTCGCGCAGCCCTACCAGCATCGCATGATAAATGTCGGCAGGGTGCGCATCGAGTGTCGCAATCGTGCCGGGTTGGCAGTGCCAGCCCGAGGGCCCGCGGATCCAGATCGTCTCGACGAGCGCCTCGTCCCAGTCGGTCAGTTGGTGCGCGACCGATCCATCGGCATTGAGAACAAACGACGCGCCGTCAAACACCAGCTCGTCCTGGCCACCCACGCGATTGATGTACATCAGTGGCAGCGTAGTCTCACGCACCCGCGCCGCGGCGACACCCGCGACGCGCAATTCGTCCTTGTCGATTTCATAAGGGCTGCCGTTGGGCGAAATCAGCAATTCAGCCCCGCGCTCTTTCAAATGACCGCACACTGCCGGGAACCATATGTCCTCACACAACGGCAATCCGAGTTTGACGCCCTTGAAGGTGACCGGCTCGGGGAGCGGCCCGGGCGCAAAGATACGCTTTTCATCGAAGGTGCCGTAGTTCGGCAGTTCGTGCTTGCGCGTCGTCGCCGTTACGTAGCCGCCCTCGCACAGCGCCAGTATATTGTAGATTGCGCTTTCGGTGCGTTCGATGCTGCCGACCAGCATCGCTGGCCCCCCGTCGGCAGTCGCTGCAGCAAGGCGCGCCAATTCTGACTCGGCCCGCTCGGCAAGTGCGGGCTTCAATACCAGATCTTCGGGCGGATAGCCGATCAGCTGAAGCTCCGGGAAAACGATCAGATCTGCCTCGGTCCGCGCGCGTGCGGCGAGCATCGCGTCGGCGTTGGCGCCCAAGTCGCCGACACGCTGGCTCATCTGGGCAATCGCGATCGTGAGACGGCCAGGGGATTGGTGAGTCATCGTCCTGCGATAGGCTACCCCTTTGACAGCGGGCAAGTGGCGTTTAAGGGCGGGCCCGACAGGGGAGCCCGACATGAAGCTGCTAACCGGAAATGCCAACCTGCCGTTGGCCAAGGCGATTGCCGAATATCTGGAGATGCCGCTGACCGAGGCAAGCGTGCGACGCTTTGCCGACGAAGAAGTCTTCGTCGAAATTCACGAGAATGTTCGGGGCGAGGATGTGTTCGTTCTCCAGTCGACGGGCTTTCCCGCGAATGACAACCTGATGGAACTGCTGATCTGCATCGACGCGCTCAAACGCGCATCAGCCAGGCGAATTACGGCGGTAATCCCCTATTTCGGCTATGCACGGCAGGACCGTAAACCCGGACCCCGCACACCGATTTCGGCCAAGCTTGTCGCCAACCTGATTACTGTAGCGGGCGCCAACCGCGTGCTGTCGGTCGATTTGCATGCCGGGCAGATCCAGGGCTTCTTCGACATCCCGACCGACAATTTGTTTGCCGCACCCGTCATGGCTGCTGACATCCAGGCGCGCTTTCCGACCGATAATCTAATGGTGGTGAGCCCCGACGTGGGGGGCGTTGTCCGCGCCCGCGCCCTCGCGAAACGACTCAACAACGCCCCTCTGGCGATCGTCGACAAGCGCCGAGAAAAGGCGGGTGAAAGCGAGGTAATGAACATCATCGGCGATGTCACCGGGCGCTTCTGCGTCCTCATCGACGACATTGTCGATTCGGGCGGGACTTTGTGTAATGCCGCCAATGCATTGCGCGATGCGGGCGCGGCGGATGTCGTCGCCTATGTGACCCATGGGGTGCTGTCGGGTGGCGCAGTCGCGCGCGTCGAGGGATCGATGTTACGCGAACTTGTCGTCACCGATTCGATCCAGCTGCCTGAAGCCGCAAACAACGCGAGGAACATCCGTCTGCTGACCATTGCGCCGCTTGTCGCCGAAGCCATCAAGCGCATTGCCGACGAAAGCTCGGTCTCGAGCCTGTTCGATTGATGCGAGCCGCTGACGTCGAGCTCGCAGAGCGCCTTGCCGAAGCAGCGGGTGCCGCGATCCGCCCCTTTTTTCGCGCCAAATTTGATATCGTGACCAAAGCCGACGCCTCACCCGTCACCGAAGCCGACCGGGCAGCGGAAGCCTCGATGCGGCGGTTGATCGAAGCCGAATACCCTCGCGACGGCATCATCGGCGAAGAATACGGCGCCAAGGCCGGATCGACTGGGCGAACATGGGTTCTCGACCCGATCGACGGCACGATCAGTTTCATGGCCGGGCGGCCGATCTTTGCAACCTTGGTCGCTTTGGTCGAGGAGGGGTGGCCAGTCATCGGCGTGGTCGACCAGCCGATTGCCCGTGAACGTTGGGTCGGCGTCGTCGGCAGGCCGACGCTTTTCAATGGCCAACCCACAACCACACGTCGCTGTGCCCAACTCGACAAGGCAGTGCTGGCAACGAGCAGCCCGCATTACTTTACCGACGAGGAGGCGGCTCACTTCCTTTCGGTCGCATCAAAAAATTCGCGGCGCCGCATTGTCTACGGCGGCGATTGCTACAATTACGGCCTTCTTGCTTCCGGGCATATCGATGTTGTCATCGAGGCAGGACTGAAGCTTCATGATTTTGCCGCACTTGTCCCGGTCGTCGAGGGGGCTGGCGGCAC
>JAYVVA010000102.1:0-4114 GCA_043787435.1 Sphingomonadales bacterium
CTTGGTTTCTTCGTTCGACGACTGAAACAAGTCGGTGAATGATGCGCCGGCAAGGTGTATGGAGCCACTGCTCAGGAGGGTTACGACGCTGTCCGTCAGATAGGTCAAACGTCCATCGCGATCAGTCGTCCAGAACCAGCCCTGGCGCGAGTCCTCATAGTTCTCAAGCAGCAGCCTCACTTCGGCTTTGTGTACAGTCGAACGGAATGACGTTCGTTGACCGCCCGCTGCCACCATCGGCGCTCGAAGTGTAGGCTCCTCCCGACGGTCGGACGCAGCCGCGTCCCGCCGGCCCACTTGCCAGAAGCCTAGTTTTGCCATGCCACTCACGTCTCGCAAAGTTCCCCTAACGGAGCTTACACGGGGTCGGTTGCCGAAGCGTTAAGCGTCCGGTGCGCGGCTTGTTTCAACAATCTGCCATCGGCCTCCACCTGAATATGTCGCCGCTCGATGTCTTTGTTCGAGGACTGCCACGACGCCAGACAATGCGCTGCTTGTCGCGCGCTGGGCTAAGCACTCGCTCAGCAACATCCGTGCAGCTTTTGGCTGAAGTCCGGAACTTCTGTTTTCCGGCGGCCTGTGCCATGGCCTTCTGCGAATTCATCGGTGTTCTTGTTGATCTTCCGTTCCGCAATCTGGAATTAACATATGATAAAGCAGCCCTTTGCGGACCCGGAGTTGATGCTGTCGCTCCAGCTACGCCGCCGTCAGCGAGGGAACCCTTGTGTCGGCACGGTATAACGTCCTCATCGTGGGCGCCGGCCACGCCGGCGCGCAGGCAGCGATCGCATTGCGCCAACGCGGCTTTACCGGAACGATCGGCATGGCGGGCGAAGAGCACGAGATCCCCTATGAGCGACCGCCATTGTCGAAGGACTATCTGGCGGGCGACAAGGAATTCGACCGCATCCTGATCCGGCCCGCAAACTTCTGGACCGAGCGCGACGTGGCAATGCTGACAGGACGACGGGTCGTGGCAGTCGATCCAGTCGCACATGTCGTCACCACGCAGGACGGTGAACACATCGGCTACGACAGCTTGATTTGGGCGGCTGGCGGCCATGCGCGACAGCTCGGCTGCGAGGGCCACGACCTGACCGGCGTTCATTCCGTGCGCAGCCGCGCCGATGTCGACCGGATGATGACCGAACTGGCGACGACAAGCCGTGTTGCGGTGATCGGAGGCGGATACATCGGACTTGAAGCCGCAGCTGTGCTGAGCAAGCTCGGCAAGCACGTCACGGTGCTCGAGGCGCTTCCGCGCGTCCTGGCGCGCGTAGCCGGCGAGGAATTGTCACGCTTTTACGAGGCCGAGCACCGCGCCCACGGCGTTGATGTTCGACTGGAAACGGTCGTCGAAAGCATAGCAGGCGCAAGCGGTCGGGTCTGTGGCGTGCGACTGGCAAACGGAGAAATCATTCGCTGCGAAATGGTGATAGTCGGGATCGGCATTGTCCCGGCGGTCGAACCTCTGCTCGCTGCGGGCGCGATCGGTGGAAACGGCGTCTGGGTCGACACGGCGTGCCGCACGACGCTTCCGGACGTGTTTGCAATCGGCGACTGTGCGCTTCACGCAAGCGCATTCCTTCAAGGAAAGGAAATCCGACTTGAGTCGGTCCAGAATGCTAACGACATGGCGACGACGGCCGCGAAGGCCTTGATGAGCATGCCCGAACCCTATCATGCGGTGCCCTGGTTCTGGTCGAACCAGTATGATCTGAAACTGCAGACTGTCGGCTTGTCGACCGGGTTCGACCAGGCAATCGTTCGCGGCGACATGGCCACGCGCAGTTTTTCGGTGATTTACCTGCGGGGCGGCGCCGTCGTCGCGCTCGATTGTGTCAACGCGGTCAAGGATTTTGTGCAGGGCAAGGCTTTGGTCATGAACGCGACCCGAGCCAGTCCCGCCGCGCTTGCCGATGCCAATGTGCCGCTGAAAACCCTTGTGGAGGTTATGTGACTGATCAGGCGCTTCGCGACGATTTCAGACAGGCGATGCGGCGACTGGCGACAACCGTTGCAATCGTGACGACCGGCAACCGGGAAAACTATGCCGGGATGGCCGCAACGGCGGTCATGTCGGTGACCGCCGATCCGCCAACGTTGGTCGTCGCCGTCAACCGAACCGCGAGTATGACGCCGATCCTGGGCGAGCACGGCTGGTTCTGCGTCAATTTGCTTGCCGAACGACACGAGGAACTGGTTGCAGTGTTTAGCGGCAAGAAAGCGGGGCAAGCCCGCTTCGAGGATGGACATTGGGCGTTTGACGCAACGCATCCCCCGATACTGATTGATGCCGCAGCAAGTCTGGTCTGTCAGACGTCCGGGCGTTTCGATGTCGGTACGCACACGTTGTTCGTCGGGGAAGTCCGCGCGATTGCCAACCATCCGCAAATCGATCCACTGATCTGGGTCGACGGGCGAGTCGCGTCGGCCGTCCAGACTGGCTAAAACCATCAAGTGTTTAAAGGATAGGGTAATGGCGGCGTTCGAGACGATCACGACGACCATCGATGGCGGCATCTTTACGCTCACGCTCAACCGGCCAGATCGGATGAATGCCTTCACGTCGTTGATGCGGTCCGAGATGTGTGAGGCGCTCGATCTGGCTGATGCCGACGACGTCGTGCGAGCCGTCATCATAACCGGAGCGGGCAAAGCTTTCTGCGCCGGTGCGGACCTCGGCGAAGGCCCAGCAACATTCGATTATGCGATGCAGAGTGGTGCGGAGCGAGCGGGCTCGCCGATGCGCGACGATGGCACGATCGATTGGGACCACGACGGCGTGCGAGACAGCGGCGGGCGGCTGACCTTGCGGATGTTCAATGCGAAGAAACCGGTGATTGGTGCCATTAACGGCGCAGCGGTCGGGATCGGCGCAACGATGCTGCTCCCCATGGATTTCCGGCTGGCAAGCGACACGGCGCGTTTCGGATTCGTTTTCGCGCGGCGCGGCATCGTTCCCGAGGCAGCGTCGAGCTGGTTTCTGCCGCGCCTCGTAGGCATCGGGCAGGCGCTCGACTGGTGTTATTCAGGTCGGGTATTCGGCGTGGACGAGGCGCTGAAGGGCGGGCTGGTGCGCAGCATACATGCCGCCGATGACTTGCTCCCGGCAGCCCGTGCGTTGGCAAACGAACTCACTTTGGAAAGCGCGCCGGTGTCGATTGCGCTCACCCGACAGATGATGTGGCGGATGATGGGCGCACCCAGCCCGATGGATGCTCACCGGCTCGACAGCCGCCTTGTCTGGGCGCGCGGTGGCATGGCTGATGCCCGGGAAGGTGTTGCTTCGTTTCTCGAGAAAAGAGCGGCGGTGTATCCCGACTCCGTATCGGCCGATCTTCCGCATTTCGCGCCCTGGATGGATGACCCGATTTATTGACCTTTCGTCCATGTCTGCGTCTGGCAAAAGAAAGCGATGCATCCCTGCACCTTCAGCGATCCGTCTGCGTTCAGCACAACGACCGAGCGATAAGTTCTCCCACGCCGCGGATCGTAGATCGTACCCGACCATGCCGCGCCATTGTCGGCAAAGCCGATCAGGATCGGCAACCCGACCAGCGGGCGTGTCCGCAGTGTCGCGTCGGGATTATTGCGATCAACAGAGGCGCCGCCCGGTACCGGCTTCAGCAACTTCGCGACCTTACCACACAATTTTGTTCCACATGGTGCGATCTCGACGATCGAGTCCTTACCCGCCGTTACCCATTTCCCGGCAATCGACATGGCCGCCGTCGCCGGGGAGGCGCACAGGCAGAGAGCGGCAATCAAGACAACACGAAACGACATGGGGGCGCTCTCCGGCTTGGCGAAACGGTGTACCGGTGCAATAGTCCTGCCCGATGAACAAGCACCAAGTTTTCGCGTCCGCCCTCGCGCTTGCCGCTGCCCCGCTGGCCGGCAAAACGATTCCAGTGTCCCCCGGCAGCAATTCGCAAGAGGCGCTGCAGACTGCGTTGATCGACGCCCAGCCCGGCGACGTCGTTGCGCTCGCGGCGGGGCGTTACGTACTGACCGACGGATTGTCGCTCGACGTGAACCGTGTGACCGTTCGGGGGGCGGGTCCGGATAAGACGATTCTCGATTTTAAAACCCAAAAGGCCACGGGCGAAGG